>JBGUOI010000268.1:0-2134 GCA_045118075.1 Porcincola sp.
GCAGGAAGAGATATACCGCTGTGAAGACTGCTCCGGCTGTCCCTATGCCGAGAAATGTAAGAAGACCGAAGGAAACCGGACGGTCCGTATTAACCAGGAGTTGACAGCCATGCACCGGGAAGTGATACAAAACCTGGAAAACATACACGGAGCACTTCTCCGAATGAACCGTTCGATCCAAGCCGAGGGAACTTTCGGTGTCATAAAACATGACCGATGGTACAAAAGAATCGTCAGAAAAGGCATAAATTCAGTGCGACTGGAAGTTTTACTGGTTTCTATCGGCCATAACCTTTACAAGTATCACAACAAGAAAAACCGAATCGCGGCTGCCGTATAGAGTCTTGAAAAGAGGAATCTATGGGGTAAGGGGGATTATGCGCTCTTGACGGCGGTAGTCTTCTGCTGACAGCGGTTTGAACATAGAAAAAGGACCTGCGAAAAATGATTTCTCATTATTTCACAGGTCCTTTCTCTTCGAACGCATAGTGTAAAATTTTAGTAGGAGAAATAAAAAGGGAGCACCCTCTTGTGGTAAGATTACTTTGCTGAGTATCTAATAAACCATCCGGAGGAGTACCCCTATGCAAAGTATTATAGACAGAATCGTTGAGAATCTCAAGCAGGAAATCACCGACTTTTTCAGCGGAGTACCCAGTATTGAAGATGTGGAGGCGTTTTCCTGGACAAAGCTGAAGAAAGCAGCGGCAGAACTGACAGAGGCCTATGCCCGGGAGATCGATGCAGCATTGTATGAAGACCGGGCGGGCCGAAAAGAGGCAGGGCTGTCAGTTGAGCGGCGGGGCAATCGCCGGACGATCCTGACGGATATCGGTGAGATCAGCTATGAGCGGACTTATTACGCGATGAGAGATGGAACATATGACTATCCTGTGGATCGCGTACTGGGGATCGATCGGTATCAGCGTGTAAGTGATCGGACGATGCTGAAGCTGGCGGGAGAGGCTAAAGAAAACTCATATGCGAGCGCCGGCAGAATCGTTGCAGAGGGGAAAATATCCCGGCAGACAGTGATGAATGCGGTGCGGCGGTGCCGGGCCGGAGAAAAGGAAGTCACTGCCCGGAGACAGGTGCCAGTACTTCATGTTGATGCGGACGAGGATCACGTGAGCCTGCAGAACGGAAAGACGCTGATCGTTCCGTTAGTTACGGTATATGAGGGCGTTGAGAAGATCGGAGGAGGAAAGAAGCCGCGCCGAAAGTGCATAAATGCGTTTCATCACAGCGCTGTAAAGGCGGGAGAAGAATTCTGGGACGATGTTTACGAGAAGATCATAAGCCGCTATGATCTGGAAAAGACAAAGATCTATCTTCATGGAGATGGAGCCCCCTGGATCAAGCAGGGGCTGGAGTACCTGCCGAACTGTACATTTGTCCTTGATTGCTATCACAAGAACAAAGCGAAGAAGATGCTGTTTGCGGGATGTGGGAGCGGCGAGGCCGTGCCAGAAAAACAGACCGTTACCAACGCACTTCGGTATGGAAAAGCGGATGCACTAATTGAAGCAGGAAGAAGCTTGATAAAGAAGCATCCAGAGAGACAGGATCGTATAGAGGACGGCCTGGGATATCTATATCAGAACCTTGATGCCATCGCAATCAGATATCAGGATCCTGAAGCCAGAAACGGAGGGGCCACCGAGCCGCACGTCAGTCATGTCTTATCCAGAAGACTCAGCAGCCGGCCGATGGGCTGGAGCATCAAGACGCTGGAACATCTGGTCCCGATGCTGGCAGCTAAATCATTCGAGCTAATTCCTCGCACGCGCAGGGATGAACAGCCTGATTGCCTGAATATCGCGGCTGAAAAGGTGACCGCGGGGTTAACAAGGCCAAGCCCGTTCGCCGTTGACCCAGACCAGTGTATGCCGTTTGAAGTCATAAAAGGCGGGCATATCACACAGCTGTATCGCACCATGAAAGGACTGAGCTGGTAATCTTACAAAAAAATCTCCGACAACAAGTTGACACGGACGCCGTGCAGACGGCACTTGCAGGGGCTCCGCCGCTATGCTATAATTGGAACAGAAAAAGACTGCCGGACAATATCCGGCAGAGCAACAGCTTTATAACAGAAGAAAGGAAGATGACCATGAGGAAAACAGAAAAATGT
>JBGUOI010000269.1:0-37358 GCA_045118075.1 Porcincola sp.
CGGTCGCCTTCCTGGACCTGCTCAGCAACCTGATGATGCTGGCCGGACACTATACCAACGCCGGATCGGTCCGCTTTTTCTGGATCATTCCGCTCAGCGCCGCCATTTCGATCATGACGTTTGTCTACCGGTTGAGGATCTATAACGGGCTTTGCATAAATTTCGAAGCCAGAAGGCTGTGGATCATCGTCTGGCTGCTGTTTCCGTTTATTCCCGGATTCTTCTGGGGATTATCGAAAAGATACCAGTGCCGCTTTACCGTGGAAGAAATGGAAGAGGACACCGCCGCCAGGATAACAGGCCGGTATGTTTCAGAAGATGGAGGCGGCCTGACGGTCAATCTCGACGAGAGAGTCTCAAGGAGACTGTTTGAGAAGAAATATCTTCTCAGAGATATCCATATGGTCATTAAGCCCGGGCATATGGTCCTGCTGCTGGGAGGGTCCGGCGCAGGAAAGACAACGCTGATCAACGCTATTAACGGATATGAGAAAGCAAAGGCAAAAGTGACCCTTAACGGTAATAATGTCTATAAGCAGTATAAAGAGATCCAGCACGATATCGGTTATGTTCCGCAAAAAGACCTGATGCGTGATCACGATACGGTCTTAAGGACTCTTGCCGATGCGGCAGCCCTGCGTCTTCCGCAGGATGCGGATATCCCGGAGCGCCGGGCACTGGTCAAAGAAGTGCTGGATATTTTCGGCCTTGAGCCGGTAAAGAACAGCCTGGTGCAGAAACTGTCCGGAGGACAGAGAAAGAGACTGTCCATCGCCATGGAATATATCGCCAACCCCTCCCTGTTTATCCTGGATGAACCCGATTCCGGTCTGGACGGAGTGATGGCCAGGGAACTGATGGAACGTCTCCGCAAAATAGCTGACCTGGGCAAGATCGTCATTGTCATCACCCATACGCCGGACCGCGTGATCGACCTGTTCGATGACGTGATCGTTCTGGCCAAAGACAGCAACCTGACCGGGCGCCTGGCCTTCTACGGAAGTATTGAGGATGCGAGGAAGTTTTTCGGGAAGGAAAGAATGGAGCAGATCGTGATGAGCATCAACCGCAAGGAAGAAGGCGGAGAAGGGCGCGCCGACGAGTTCGTGGAGAAATACGGGGAGGTGCAGAATGGCTGAACCTCGAAATAAGACGGGAAGGACAAAGGACTTTCGCAGGAGACTGCGCTACCGCGGCCGTTTCGCCCAGATCGTGATCTATCTGGGAAAACTTCTCCGCATGTTTGTATACCAGAGCGACTGGAAGGTGTTTCCCATGTCAGCCCTGATCGCAGGGCTGCTGGCCTATGTGATTCGCGGAGATTTCGCGATCACCATGGAAGGTACGCTTAAAGGATCGTTTGCACTGGCCTGTGTCTGCCTCTGGAACGGGTGCTTCAACTCGATTCAGGTGATCTGCAGGGAGAGGGAGATCGTTAAACGAGAACATCGCGCCGGCATGCATATTTCTTCCTATGTGGCGGCACACATGATCTACCAGGCATTGATCTGCCTTGGCCAGACGATCCTGATGCTCTATGTGTTCAGTCTCGTCAAACTGGAACTTCCCACACAGGGCTTTATCACCAGGTGGTTCCGGCTTGATCTTGGAATCACGCTTTTCCTTATTACGTATGCTGCAGATATGCTTGCCCTGCTCGTGTCGGCAATCGTTCACAATACGACAAGTGCCATGACGGTGATGCCTTTTCTCCTGATCTTCCAGCTGGTCTTTTCCGGCGGAATCTTTTCTCTCCCGTCGTGGTCAGCTCCGCTGACAAAGCTCGCCGTGTCCGGATACGGACTCACCTGTATATGCGCACAGGCCGGGTATAACGAGCTGCCCATGGTGGCGGGATGGAATACCTTAAAAAGTATGCGGGATACAAAGATCGGAGGAGAGATCTGTGCGGATCAGATTCTTGGCTATGTCGATGAAGAGGCCGGAAAACGCAGTAAACTGATCGCGGATCTGAGAGACATGGAGATCGAAGGGAACATGACCCTGGGGCAGGTCCTGGACTTGATCGCTAAAGATCCGAATCTGGAAGAGAAGCGGCAAAAAAAATACACCGCTTCTGTGACCATCGGAGAACTGATCGATCTGTTCGGAGAGGAACAGGCGAAAGCGGCGATCACGAAAAGCTCGGGAGAGGCCGGTATTAAGAGCCGGTATGAGCGTACAACTGAAAATATCGTTATATGCTGGGTCACTCTTGGTGCCTATGCACTCCTGTATGCATTCATTGCGATGATCTTCCTGGAGTTTATCGATAAGGATAAACGCTGAAAAAGTCTGTGGATTTTGTTTCATCTGAACGTATATAGATCTGTAAGGCAAATATGAAAGGTGCCTTGAGACAATGAATTTAAATTAAAATAAAAAATATTTTCAGGAGGACAATAAAATGACAGACGAATTCAAAAAGATCGATAATGAGAATCTTGAGGAAGCCGCAGGCGGCAACAGCTATGTGCCCAATGATTATGTCCATGACCTTAACAACTATGTTTACAGAACCGTAACCGTACCGGCAGGCACCTGCCTTCAGATGCAGAAACAGCCGAACGGCAGCTTTATGAATGTCATGTACTACAACGGCGACCAGATCTTCGTACACCGCAATTTCTGGGATGAGGGATATTTCCTGGCATACAGAAACGGCATCTACGGGTTTGTAGACGCCAAGTATGTGAGATAAACCTGAGGCAATGCAATAATAGGGGGCATTGTTTAAAGGGAATGATGAAAAGGGACAGTTCTTTGTCGGAGAACTGTCCCTTTTTATCATTCTTCTATTTCTGTTTCGTTTTCCTCGGGCGGGAACTCGATCGGAATTCCCTTGTAGTAGTCAGGCACGTTCCATCTCATTTCCACGCCGTTATGGCCCCATGAGTCTTTGCCCTCATCGACTGAGGTGACGAGCATGTACTGGTACCGGCTTGACATTTTCATCGCGTCATAGAGATAACGAAGCGGAATGCGCTGCCGGTTGTGGTCGGGATTGCCCGAGTCGGCCAGGAAGACGGTATCGTCTTCTTCGTCGTAGAGCCAGACATTAACGTAATGGCCTTCCACGTCGTGCCAGTAGGTGGCATCATAACCGCTGCTGATCAGAATGGTGGCTGTGATGCAGTTTTTGATCTCTTCCTGAAATTTCTTATAGGTCTTGTCTTTGGTCTTCAGTTTGGTATGGATACCGAATTTCCGAAGAGTCTGTTTCATATAAGGCCAGTCGATCGAGCCGTAGTAGCTCATGGGCCGGTATCCGGAATTTTCCTTTGCATAATAAAACATATCAAGCGGAGAGCAGTCACCGTCCGTCAGCGTACTGTAAATATTGGCCAGACAGCAGAGACCGCAGCCGAAGACGCTGAATTTCTGGTCATACAGTTCAACATCGCACCAGGAGCCGCCCCAGTCTGTTTTGGAACCGTAGGCTTTGGGGCCCTGCATGAAGGTATAGATATCGGTCTCGGTAAGTTCAAGTGCTTTTTCTGATTTCTCCGTCTCAGTCGGTTCTTCTGTCTCGGCAGCAGGCTGTGTTTCTAAAGGAATGCTCTCAGTGAACAGCTCTTCCGTCTCCGAAACGGGTTCCTCCGTCAGCATCTGGGTAAGATGAGCAAAGGGATCGGGTATGGGCTCCTTCCGTTTCATCTGCATGATCAGAACGATCATGGTAGTCAGAATAATGGCGAAAAGAAGAAAACAGATAATGATGGTGACCAGGAGACGGCCCATACTGTTTTTCTTTTTCTTTCTGTTATGCGGCATAGTGATTCTTTTATCCTTATATAATTAATTCAGATTTATATCAGCGGTTAAGCAATGAATGCGGCATTTGTTTGATGATTATATCACATACCGTCAAGGGGTTCCAGTTTATACGAGCCGGCTGACGGCAGCTCTTGCATGTGCGATTGTGTTGATATAGTATTTAGATGATCGTTTATAAATCGCTAAAATAAGGAAAGGATCTAACTATGCAGTACAGAACCTTCGGGAAAACCGGGATGAAAGTATCCGCCGTGACACTCGGGACATGGGGCATGGGCGGTGTCGGCTGGGACGTATATGACGATGATGTGAAGGAGGATGCCTTAAAGGCTGCCTGGGAGGAAGGCATCAACCTGATCGATACGGCGCCGGCCTATAACAACGGTGAAGCGGAGCGCTTTATCGGAAAGACGTTAAAAAAACTCGGGATCCGCAATGATGTTCAGATCGCAACCAAGTGCGGTAATTTCTTTGTAGACGGAAAAGTCTATGTAAGGGACGGACGATATGAGAAGATCATCGGGCAGTGTGAAGAATCGCTTCGGAATCTGCAGACGGATCATATCGACCTTATGCTGATCCACTGGCCGGATTTGAAGACTCCGTTTGAAGAGACAATGGATGCGCTCGGACGCCTGAAAAAAGACGGAAAGATCCTTCATATCGGCGTTTCCAATTTCACGACAGAACAGATGGAGCAGATCAGCCGGTTCGGAGAGATAGAAGTTTTTCAGCCCCAGTACTCGATGGTGTTTCGTGAGCATGAAGAGGCCATCCGCTGGGCAGCTTCACAGGGAATGGGTGTCATGACCTACGGCTCCCTCGGAGGCGGAATCCTCTCCGGAAGATACCGGGAGGAGAGAGAATTCGCGGAAACTGACAGCCGCCGCCGCTTCTATAAACATTTTCACGGACCAATGTTTCATAAAGTAATGTCACTGCTTGAGGTGATGGATGAGATCAGTGAGAGAAACGACAGGATGCCGCTTTCCCAGATCGCTCTTTTGTGGTGTTATTCCAGACCGTTTGTCTCCACCTGCATTACCGGTGCGCAGAAGAGGGAAAGAGTTCAGGAAAACGCCCGCGCCTTTGACAGGGAGCTAAACAGCGAAGATATGAAGCTGCTTGATGAGGCGGTGGAAAAACTTTCAGAGATTTAGAACTAAGGTACGAAGAATTAAGCATTTGTTTGACTTTTTCGCTGTAATACTTTAAACTAACATCAGTGTTGCAAAAAAAATTTTGTAATGATCGGAGGATTTCATTATGATGAAAAAAGCACTTGTACCTGTTTTAGCCTGCGGCATGCTTCTTACCATGGCCGGATCGGTTATGGCGGCGGATGACCTGACACTGGCCACCGGCGGCACTACCGGTACCTATTATGCGGTTGGCGGCGTTATGGCAACCGTTCTTAATCCGCTCCTGGAAGAGAGCAGCCTGACAGTCACCTCCACCGGTGCATCCAAGGCAAACATCCAGATGATCGACGATGAGGATGCCGACCTGGCGATCGTCCAGAATGACGTTATGTATTATGCCTACACCGGAACAGACCTTTTCGCAGATGAAGGCGCCTATGATACTTTCAGCGCCGTTGCAGGCCTTTATGATGAAACGGTCCAGATCGTTACCTGCGATCCTTCCATTGAGACAGTAGCAGACCTGGCCGGCAAGAGCGTATCCGTCGGTGACGCCGGATCAGGTACCGAGTTCAACGCAAGACAGATCCTCGGCGCTTATGATCTTACTTTTGATGATGTCAAGATCACAAATGCTTCCTTCGGTGACTCTGCTGAGAACCTTAAGGACGGCAAGATCGATGCGGCGTTCATCGTAGCCGGTGCTCCCACCACAGCCGTTGTTGACCTGGCGACCATGAAGGACGTACACCTTGTTCAGCTCGATGAAGAGCATATCGCAAAACTTCAGGAAGACTATGATTTCTTCACAAAGACCGTTATCCCGGCCGGCACTTATAAGGGTGTGGACGAGGATGCGACCACCGTTTCCGTGCGTGCAACCCTGATCGCTTCCGCTGAAGCCTCCGAGGAAGCGGTTTACGAGCTGCTCAAAGCCATGTTCGATAACCAGGATGCTCTGATCGCCGGTCATGCGAAGTTTGAATTCCTGAACCTTGAGGACGCTGTCAAGGGTATCAGCGTACCGTTCCATGCAGGAGCAGTCAAGTACTATGAGGAGCAGGGAATCACAGTCGAGTGATCACCGCACCCACCAAATAGCCATTATTGCGGTAGTCATTGGTTGTGTATTCATCACTCTGGCTGCCGCATTTTTTATATCTGCAAGGTCCCGGACCCTGGTTCTTTCCAATGCAAAGACCGGTGAGGTCTACGCCCGGTACCGCTTGAAAACGGGAGATACTTTCGGCGTGAGTTTTATCCATTCCGTAAACAAAAGTCCCCTGACGGATTATTATGAGATCCGCAGGGACGGGATCTATGTGGTAAAAACGGTCTATTATGGGTTTGGGGCAGGTGTGCAGACTCAGCTAGAGGGAAATGAGACGTTAACCTACGGAGATGACGGGAGTATGATCGTGACCGGCTTTGACAGGAAGATGGATGACCTGATCTATATCGTCGGGACGGTTTCAGACCATACGCTGATCATCAATGATACCACCCGTGTCAGCCTGAGGGATCTGTGCGGAAGAAATGCCATGGTTCGTTTTGAGAGCCGCGGTTTTGGCCTGACCGGGTGAGGAGGAAGTCAATGGAAGAGAAACTGAAAGAAAACAATGCCGTGGATGCGGCCTCTATACAGGCCGACGTCGACGAGATCATGAAAAAATATGACAGGGAGTCGAATACCCGCCCCTGGACAGGCGTACCCGCCGCAATCATTAAAGCTGCGCTGGCGCTTTTTTCGCTTTTCATGATCTATATGAACCTGTTTACCGTCTGGGATGAGCGTATCAGAAGACCACTGTTCCTGGGAATCGTGGTGATCTTTGTCTTCGTTCTGTTCCCGGCAAGAATCTCAGGTTCAAAGCCGCAGAAAGTAAATCATATCCCGATCTATGATATTCTTCTGGCAGCGCTCGGAGCGGGCAGCTTTTTCTACTTCGTGATCAATAACCGGACGATCATCAACCATGCTACCCATATCAGTGATCTGGAGATCGCGCTGGGTGTGATCGGTATCCTCGTACTCGCGGAATGCTGCCGCAGAGTGACGGGTATTCCCATCCTGGTCGTAGCCGGCTGCTTCGTGCTTTATGCTTTTATCACGAATCTTTCGAAAGGCAAAGCCTTTTATAAAGTTCTTCGATCCGTGATCTACAACCTGTTCTATACAACGACCGGTGTGATCGGCACGCCGATCGGCGTATGCAGTACGTATATTGTTTTGTTCATCATTTTCGGTGCATTCCTGGAAGCAACGGGAATCGCGGAATTCTTTATCCAGTGTGCAAACTGCATCGCGGGATCTGCTTCCGGCGGACCGGCCAAAGTGGCGGTCATTTCCTCGGCACTTTGCGGTATGGTCTCCGGATCCAGCGTAGGCAATACCGTAACGACCGGTTCCGTGACCATCCCCATGATGAAGAGCACGGGATATCCCGGAGAGTTTGCCGGAGCCGTTGAAGCTGCCGCTTCCACAGGCGGACAGATCATGCCGCCTATTATGGGTGCTGCCGCCTTCCTGATGGCAGAGATGGTCGGTGTTCCGTATTCGAATATTGTGGTGCGTGCCATCCTGCCGGCTGTCCTGTACTTTACGGGTATTTTCCTGATGGTTCATTTACGGGCCAAAAGGCTTGATCTTCGCGGAATACCCAGAGAACAGCTTCCGAAGGCAAAGATGATCCTTCCGAAGGTCTATCTGCTGATTCCGCTTGTCGCCCTGATCTATCTGATCACGGCTGGTTATACGATGAGCCGCGCCGCGATCATCGCGACCGGGCTTTGCATCGTGGTAAGCCTGATCGATAAAGAGCACCGCCTGACACCGGCCAAGTTCGTGACCGCACTGGAGACGGGTGCCAAAAATACGCTCAGCATTGCCGTTGCCTGCGGTATCGCCGGCATTATCGCCGGTGTCGTGACCATGACCGGCCTCGGACAGGTCTTTATCTCCGCCATCGTCAGCGTATCTCACGGACACCTGATGATCGCTCTGGTGCTGACCATGCTCTGCTGCATCGTTCTTGGAATGGGCGTACCGACCACAGCCACTTACATCATCATGGCAACGACCTGCGCGCCGATTTTGACGACCGGTATGGGGATGAATGCCCTTTGCGCGAGCATGTTCGTATTTTACTTCGGCATTGTGGCCGATATCACGCCTCCGGTAGCCCTGGCGGCCTATGCCGGCGCCGCGATCGCGAAGGCAGATCCCATGCGGACCGGTATGAATGCGTCCAAACTGGCGATTGCTGCTTTCCTGATCCCGTATATGTTCAGCCTTAATCCGGCCATGCTGCTGATCGATACAAATGTCCCTGAATTTATCGTGATCATTATTACGAGTGTCGTGGGTATGTTCGCCATTGCGGCAGCACTTGAAGGATATATGCTGACCGTCATGAATGTGCCGATGCGTGTGATCGTGTGTGTCGCAGGACTGATGCTGCTGTATCCGGGCATTGTAACGGATATCATCGGTGTAGCTGTCGTGGCAGTCGTGTTCGTGCTCGAGATGAGGAAAAAAGGGATGGTCAGAACCACCTGATCAGGGAAAAGAGATCAAACGGAGGTAAAAATTATAATGGCAGAGAATAATAAGTTTCCGGTCATTACCATAAGCAGAGAATACGGAGCCGGCGGGCGTTCGGTCGCAAAGGGGCTGGCAAACCGTCTCGGAATCGATTTTTATGATCGCGATTTTGTAAAGATCACCAGTAAGGTGAGCGGTTTTTCGGAGGAAGACGTACTGCGCGAAGGCGAGGATCTTAGCAGGAGCTCCCGTTTTATCAATAATTTCCTGACTAATACCGCTAATTATGTCAATTCCTATGACACGATCTTCCAGGCTGAGAAGGATGTTATCCTTCAGCTTGCGAAGAAACCGTGCATCATTGTCGGGCGCTGCTCGAATATCGTTCTGAAAGAAGAAGGGATCGAATCTTTTAATGTCTTTCTTTATGCCGAACCTGAGAAGCGTCTCAAGAGAGTACTGGAACTGAACGAATACGGAAACCAGGACCCGGCCAAATATCTTGAAAAACGCGACCGGTTCAGGAAGACCTATTACCGTGCCTATACGGATCACGAAATGGGAGACTGCAGGGACTACAACATCTGTCTGGACACCGGTCTGCTCGGCGTGGACAGATGCGTGGACATCCTGGAAAACGTAATAAAGTCATTATAAAGAAGAGCAATAATTGTACATACAAAAGCGGCGGATTCGTTGAATCCGCCGCTTTTATACTATATAATAAAACTATGTAAGGAGGGACAGACAATGGACTGCGAGATCACAAAATTGTATAAAAATACATGGTCGATCAGTGACGGTCATGTCAGGATGTTCCTGCTGACCGGTGTTGAAAAGGCACTGGTGATCGATTCGGGCATCTCCGGCGTGGATCTTAGGGATATCGCCGGCAAGATCACTCATCTGCCGCTGAAACTGCTCAATACCCATGCCGACAGGGACCATATTGCCGGAAATGATGCGTTTGAAGAGTTCTATATGCACCCTTCGGAGGCGATGATCTACTACAACCTGAATAAAGGAAAAGGAAAGATGCTTCCTGTATTTGACGGCGATGTCATCGATCTCGGAGACAGGCAGCTGGAGGTCGTCCATGTGCCCGGCCATACGCCCGGAAGCATAACGGTGCTGGACAGGAATGAGCGCTGCCTGATCGGCGGAGACCCGATTCAGGCGGACGGAGAGATCTACATGTTCGGGCTGCATCGGGATTTGCATTCTTATGCGGCTGGCCTGGCCAGACTGATGAAGCGCGCCGATGATTTTGACGGAATCTATCCGTCGCACGGCCGGCTGTATGTCGGAAAGGAAGTCATCCCGCAGCTGATCACAGGTGCAGAGGCCATCATGGCCGGTGAGACGGTTCCTTTTGAAGAGAGAGAGATGTTCGGAAATAAGATCCGGGCTTATGATATCGGTGTGAGCCGCTTTTTGTGTGAGGGGGAATGAAAGAAGTGCTGACCTGTCCGGAATATGAACAAGTCAAACATAGTTACATAAAAGGGTGGAGAACATGGAATGTCAACAGCGTGTTCTCCTATGTACATATGCCGGATGCCCTTGCGCTGAATTTAGGCATCAAGGAATATCAGTTCGGCAATTATCTTCAAAATGCACTGATCGGGAGATTTCCCGCTGATGACTGGGAGGATGCGACAGAAGTTCTGTATCCTGGTGATCACGCTTTTGATGACAGTTATACTTCCATGAAGATTCGCTGGTGCGGCCTTGAGCTTTTAGTGGAGACGACAGCTGAAGAGGATTTCTTCGGAATTCTGATCACTCCGATCAAAGAGCAGATGACAGGCCCGCTTCTGGTCCTGCAGGGCGGATATTTATGGAACCGGGAGGGAAAAGTAAAACGGAAAAATGATGTGCTTTACGCTGAAAACCCCCTTGGTGAGAAATGGTATATCCTGCCGGCCAATGAGCAAACTGACAATGACCTGAATGTTCCTGTGACGGGGCCGTTCCTTTCTGTAAAAATGGACGGTCCGGCAGGATTTTATGCTGTAAGGGCAAAAGATGGGGAAAGACCTGCATGCGGAAGCTGTGAGGAGAGGCTTGGGCTGATCCGTACAAAGATCCGGCAGGCAAAGGAGAGGCTGGAAGAAAGACACGCTGCTTTTGGTGATGAAGCTTCCCTGGCGGCTGCCATGGAGTGCGCACTTGCCTGGGATACCATCTACGATCCGAATCATGACCGGGTGATCTCGCCGGTCAGCAGGCTCTGGAGCATCCGGAAAGGCGGTTATGTGCTTTTCTGCTGGGATAATTTCTTTGCCGGATACCTGGCCGGATCGCGCTGCCCCGAGCTTGCGCTCAGCAATATGATCGAGATCGTCAACGAGCGGACAGACAGGGGGTTTGTCCCGAACATGTCCTGCGGGAACGGCCAGAAGACACTGGACCGCTCACAGCCTCCGGTTGGCTCAAGAATGGTGCTCGAGCTTTATAAGGAGACCGTCTATGAGTGGCTGCCGAAGATGCTGTACAGCGCTTTGAAAGAGTGGAACGACTGGTTCTTTGAAAACCGGCGCAGCGCATCCGGCGCTTTCTGCTGGGGAAGCGATCCTGCTCCGGTGATCTTCGGCAACCGCTGGGAGAGCGACGGTGTGAATGACCGGTTCGGGGGATCTTTGGAATCGGGAATGGACAATTCGCCGCTGTATGATGATATACCTTTTGATAAAGAGACCCATATGCTCATGCTTGAGGATGTCGGGCTGACAGGCCTGATTCTGATGGATCTTAAGGCACTGAAGGAACTGGCACGGATCGCCTCGAAAGAAGAAGATATTGCCCTGTTTGAGGACCGGATCCGCTGCACTGAGGCGGGACTGGAAGGATTGTGGGATGAAGAATTCGGCTTTTACTGCAACCGTCGTACGGACACGGGAGAGTTTTCAAAGCGGATCGCGCCGACGAACTTCTATGCCCTGTTCTCGGATAATGTTCCCGAAGAGAGGATCGACCGGATCCTGAATGAGCATTACTATAATCCGCAGGAATTTTACGGAAGATGGATGATTCCCTCGATCGCAAGAAATGATCCGGCTTTCCAGGACCAGGATTACTGGCGCGGCAGAGTGTGGGCGCCCCTGAATTTCCTCGTTTATCTTGCTTTTGAACAGCATTCACTGATCGATGAATGCCGTGACCTGGCGGAAAAATCGATCGATATCTTCCTGCCGGAATGGGAAGAACACCGTCATGTCCATGAAAATTACAATTCCATCAACGGCAGGGGCTGCGACGCGAAAAACAGTGACAAATTCTATCACTGGGGAGCACTTTTGTGCGCGGTGGCACTGCGTTTTAAAGGTACCGCGAAGGAGGATACAGCTATATGAATGATTCCGGAAAAAGGATGGCCGGCGCGATTTTGCGCGTCGTAGATTCGAACGGGAAGCCGGCAGCGGGCAGGTTCATGTCAGCGCTGAAACCGGAAATGTTCCGCTGCGGGTAACTCTCGGATAATAAGACGTTCATTAAAAGGAAGACATCATGGAAAAACAGAAAGAAAAAAAGGTCCTTAGTATCGGCCTGATCGTTCTGGATGTGGTCGCAAAAGGAATACAGCCGCCTTCAATGTGGAAGGAAAAACAGAGGATCGGCGGCATTGAACTGATGCCCGGCGGAGACGCTTCCAACCAGAGCATCTTCCTGGCAGCCCTGGGTTGCAAAAGCCTGTTCAACGGATGTGTCGGGGATGATGAAAACGGAAGGACGATCAGGAATGCACTGGAAAACAGAGGAGTCGACACCGCTTATCTTCGTATCAAGCCGCAGCTTAATACAGGAACGGCGCTGGTCCTGGTAGGCCAAAAGGGAGACAGGACTGTCTTTTCGATCCAGGGGGCTCACAGCAGCCTTTGCAGAGAAGATCTTCCCGATGAGATTCCCCAAGGCCTTTCGGCAATCACGCTCGGAAGCCTGTTTGGGATGCCGGAAGCGGAGAAAGACGGCTTGGAGCAGTACCTGCGCAGGGCAAAGGAAAAAGGTGTGCTTATTTTCGGCGACCTTGATACGGCCAGGGTGGTCTATGACAAGGAAAGGCTTGAGCGGTTTGCGCCCCTGATCGATTATTTTGTACCCAGTGAATATGACCTGATGCCTTTTACCGGGGAGGACAGTACCGAAAAGGCAGTCGATAAACTCTTTGCACTCGGGACGAAAAATATTGTTATCAAACGCGGAGAAAAGGGAGCTTATGTCTACAGCCCGTCTTTTGAAGGACAGATCCCGGCACTGAAAGTGGATCCGGTGGATACTACAGGCGCGGGTGACTGTATGTCGGCGGCTTTCCTTACCAGAATTCTGGCCGGAGACACGATCGAGAGAGCAGCTGCCTACGGATGTGCTGCCGGATCGTTATGTACCCTGTATCCCGGGGCCAACACCATCAGGCTGTCCCATAAGATGATTCTGGATGCGATGTCCTGATAATAAGGAGAGAAAAAGTAAAATGGAAAACAGAGAATTCTACATAGAACACGATCATATCCGTCTTCACGCCAAACTTGATTTTCCCGCACAGGAAAGGGAGAAATATCCCCTGGTGATCATCGAACACGGCTTTACGGGCCATATGGAGGAGAGGCATATTGTCGGAATCGCAAAGGCGGTGAACGACAACGGATATGCCTCACTCCGCATCGAGCTGTACGGCCACGGAAAGAGTGACGGTGAATTCAAAAATCATTCGGTGCTCAAGTGGTTCCATGAGATGATGACAGTGGTAGAATATGCTGCTCATCTGGATTTCGTTTCTGACATCTATCTGGCAGGACACTCGCAGGGAGGCCTGACAGCCATCCTGGTCGCGGCTGCAGAGCGGGACAGGATAAAAGCCCTTATTCCGCTCGCTCCGGCGATCATTATCCGTGATGCGGCCAGACAGGGAAAATCTTTTGATGCCAGATTCGATCCGGATCACATTCCGGATGAAGTGGTCATGGATGAAGTGCATACCTTAAGCGGAGATTATTTCCGCTCAGCGCAGCTGCTGCCGATTGAGGAAGCAATCCGCATGTATACGAAGCCCGTCCTGATCGTCCATTCCGATACGGACGAAACAGTGCCCGTATCCTATGCAGTGGAGGCGGCAAAGCTGTATAAAGACTGTAAACTAAAAATCATTGCCGGTGATACTCACTGCTTTGACCGTAATCTTGATGAAGTCATCAGCAGTGTGGTGGATTTCCTGAAAAAACATTGACCGGGACCGTTCTGATATTTGACGATGAAAGGATAAAGACATGAAAAAACCATTTGTAGTCCGCAGTCTTCTGATTTTGCTGATCGCAGCCGCAGCGGCTGCAGTTCTTACCGGCTGCAGCGGCGGAAAGAAAGATGAGACAGGCAAGGCGTCCGGCATACATCATGCCGAGATCACCATTAAAGATTACGGAAAAGTAACGGTTGAACTGGACGGCGATACCGCGCCGATCACGGTCGGTAACTTTATGGAACTGGCAAAGGAAGGCTTTTATGACGGGCTGACATTCCATCGGATCATCGACGGATTTATGATCCAGGGCGGTGATCCCCTCGGAGACGGTACAGGCGGATCTAAAAAGACCATCAAAGGTGAATTTGCTTCCAACCAGGTGAAAAATGATATTTCTCACAAGAAGGGGGTCATTTCCATGGCGCGGGCTTCGGACCCGGACAGCGCCAGCTCGCAGTTCTTTATCATGGTGGCTGATGTCCCGTCCCTGGACGGCAGCTATGCGGCATTCGGCCACGTGACGCAGGGCCAGGAGATCGTGGACAAGATCGCCGCTGATGCGAAGCCGATTGATCAAAACGGAACCATTCCGAAAGAAGAACAGCCGATAATTGAGAGCATTGTCATTACAGATTGACCTACAGGAGACGAACAGATGGATTTTCAGTTTGACAAAATCGTAAACAGAGAAAACACTGACTGCGTAAAATATGATCTTCGCTCTTTGCACGGGATGGGAGACGATGTCCTGCCGCTGTGGGTGGCGGATATGGATTTCGGATGCGCCCCGGCTGTTAAAAGGAGACTTGAGAGCATCGTAAGTCATAACGTTTACGGATATACATTCAGTCCGGATTCTTATTATGAGGCCGTGATGAGATGGTATGAGCGGCATTTCGGCTTTAAGAGCCGGAAAGAATGGATCATTACATCGCCCGGAATCGTTTATGCCCTTGCAATGGCTGTTAATGCGTATACCAAACCGGGTGACGGAGTACTCATCCAGCGCCCTGTCTATCACCCCTTCAGCCATGTGATCACTAAAAACGAAAGAAAGATCGTCAATTCTCCTCTGCGGTATGAGAACGGTCATTACGGGATCGACTTTGAAGATTTTGAGCGGTGTGCGGCCCGGGAAGATGTGAAACTCTTCCTGCTTTGCAGTCCGCATAACCCGGCCGGTCGTGTCTGGACAAAAGAAGAGCTTGTTAAGATGGAAGAGATCTGTCTTGCCAACGGAGTGATCGTTGTCAGCGATGAGATTCACAGCGATTTTGTCTGGGAAGGCCGTACTCATCATGTGCTGCTTTCTCTTGATGAAGAATACAGCAAGAATGTGATCGTGTGCACGGCTCCGAGTAAGTCTTTTAATATAGCCGGCCTTCAGTGCTCTAATCTGTTTATTCCGGATGAAGAGCTGCGAAAAAAGTTCGAAGCACAGAATGCAAAATGCTTCACGCCCGAATTGAATGTGATGGGTCAGGCTGCCTGCCAGGCTGCTTACGAAGAGGGAGAGGAATGGCTTGAGGCCGTAAAAGCCTATATCTGGGAAAACCTTCTTTTTATGGAAGACCATATCCGAAGGAATATCCCGCAGATCAAAATGGTTCATCCGGAAGGGACCTATCTTGCCTGGCTTGACTTTAACGGACTTGGACTTTCGGATGAGGAAAGAAAAGACCTGATCGAGAAGAAAGCAAAGCTTTGGCTGAATGACGGAGCCATGTTCGGACCGGAGGGAAAAGGGTTTGAGCGCGTCAATGCCGCCTGCCCCAAAGCAATTCTTCAGGAAGCGATGGATAGACTGACAAAAGCACTGGAGAGCCTGTAAAGAAAGGACGGATCTAAGTATTATGGGTTATGAGACCGATTATAAGCTACTGTGTGAGCAGATGGAGGAGATGCTGGATACCGAATACTGGTATGTTTCCGCAATGAGCAATGCATCAGCCCTTCTTTGGCAGTTTATTCCGGATATCAACTGGGCCGGGTTTTATGTACTGCGCCATGGCTGTCTCCATATAGGACCGTTTCAGGGAAAACCGGCCTGCATTCATATTTCTTCCGGGAAAGGGGTCTGCGGCACGGCGCTTGAAAAAGATGAGGTGCAGCTTGTGCCGGATGTTCACAGGTTCCCGGGGCATATTACCTGTGATGCTGTCTCCAGTTCGGAGATCGTAATTCCGATCCATCGAAAGGATTCCGGTACGGTCAAAGCCGTGCTCGATATCGACAGCCCGATCAAAGACAGATTCTCGGAGGAAGACCGGAAGGGACTGGAGAGCTTCTGCCGTATCCTGGAGGACAAACTGATCTGGCAGTAATCTTGCGTACTGATATATGACTTTAAATAAAAAAGCAGCCTGGAGGCTGCTTTTTTATTTAGGCTTACTTATGCCTCAAACCGGATCACATTCCAGCTGAGCGGGCTGAGTTTTATTTCAGCTTTTTTATCGACGGGTTTATTGACCGGGACCGTGACGGGTACGACGTTGTCCGGGTTTTCCTCAGTGTTAACGGCATTCACATCGTCATGGTGCATGACGATATGTTCGACGATCTTCAGGTCTGCGAAAGAGCGAAGGTCAAGATCAAGCACACATTCTTCATTAAGGTCGCGGTTGACACAGAAGAGGGTGAGAGAGCCGTCATCGCCGAGTGTTGCCATCGCATCGATGATCGGGACATCCTCATAGTCTTTGCAGTCATACTTCGGTGAATCGATGATGGCTTTAAGAGCAGTACCGCGTCCGTATTTTGAAGCATGCATGAACGGATAGTAGATCGTCTGTGCCCAGCATCCTCCGCCATTGCGGGTCATGATCGGGGCAATGACATTGACCAGCTGCGCCAGGCAGGCCACCTTAACGCGGTCACTGTTGCGCAGCAGGGTGATCAGCATGGAGCCTACCAGCAGCGCATCCTCGAAGTTATAGATATCTTCAAGAAGCGGTAGAGCGCGGTCCCATTTTTCGCGCTTCCAGATCTCTTTGTCCTGCTCACTTGAATGATACCATACATTCCACTCATCAAAGGACAGATTGATCTGTTTTTTACCGTGCTTTTTGCCCTTGACGGCATCACAGATGGCGACGACGCTGCGGATAAAGTCATCCATATCCATGGTGCTGGCGAGGAATGAAGCGGTATCACCTGTGGGGTTGCCGTAATAGCGGTGGAGGGATACATAATCGATGTTGTCGTAGCATTCATTAAGCATCGTCAGTTCCCAGTCGCCGAATGTAGGCATTCCTGAACCGGAGGAGCCGCAGGCGACCAGTTCAATGGAAGGATCAACCCATTTCATCATCTTGGCTGCTTCATTAGCAGTACGGCCGTATTCAAAGGCAGTCTTGGAACCCATCTGCCAGGGACCGTCCATCTCGTTTCCGAGACACCATAGCTTGATCGCGAGGGGATCTTTGAGCCCGTTTGCGATTCTCATATCCGAGAATTTGCTGTTTCCGGGATGATTTGCGTATTCGACGATATCACGGGCATTTTCCGGACCCCTCGTCCCGAGGTTGATCGCATACATCACATCACTGTCGGCTTTCTTTGCCCAGTCGGCAAATTCATGAAGGCCTACCTCATTGGTCTCGGTTGTAAACCAGGCCAGGTCCAGGCGTTTCGGTCTCTCAGAAACAGGGCCGACACTGTCTTCCCAGTTGAAGCCGGAGACGAAGTTGCCGCCCGGGTAGCGCACGATCGGAACACCGAGCTTTTTGACGGCTTCAATCACATCGGTCCGGAATCCTTTTTCATCCGCAAGCGGATGTCCGGGTTCGTAAATACCGCCATAGACGGCTCTTCCGAGATGTTCGATAAAGGATCCGTAAATACGCGGATCGATCCGGCTTACCTGAAAATCTTTGTCCAATACCATATAAGCTTTTTTCATCTGATTCTTCATCCTTTCATACTGCCGGAAGTAAGGCCGGCGATAAATGTTTTCTGAGTAAACAGATACACGATAATGATCGGAACGACAGCCATGACCGCACCGGGCATCAAAACATCGAAGGCATCGCCGTATGGGGTGATGGTGGTTCCCATGCCGATCGGGATCGTGAATTTTTCGTTGGAACTCAACACGATCAGGGGCCACAGGAGATTATTCCAGCAGCTCTTTGGGCAGTCCCAGGACATACTGTCTAAAAAAGAATATCATAAACGGCGGTACAAGGTAAGGCATAATTACACCAAAATAAGTATTAGTCAGATGGAACCGTATAAGCATGCGGTAAAGCGGCAAAAGCAGAATCTCAAACGGAACCATCATCAGTACGAGTACGATTGCAAGACTCAGTGTCAGCATACTGCTCGAAAAGATCCGTGATCCCTCAAGACCGCCTCAGAATATCGTCCTTCCTGTAAAAATCTTTGATGAAGGAACGACCGGGAGAGCATAAAAAACAGGCCCCGTCAGTACTTTAAATACTGACAGGGCCTGAACCTTTCATTTCAATATTGATCCGGATCAGCCGGCATCATAAAAATCATCACTGAAGACTTCGTCATAGACTTCATCGCCGGAGCCGTCATCTACATAAATATCATCAGAACCGCCATCATCGGAGATCACTTCATCACTGCCGGTACCGGCATCGATCGGAGCTTCTGTTGCAGCGGGTGCTTCGGTTGCCGCAGGAGCTTCCGTCTGAGCCTGGGTCGCAGGCTGAGTTTCCGGCTGCTTCTGAGCCTCTGTCGGAGCCTGAGTAGCGGGCTGAGTAGCTGCCTGAGTCGCAGGCTGGTAAGCCTGAGTTGAAGGCTGCGTGTTATAGGAAGGAGCAGGAGCGGTGTAAGAAGGCTCTTCATAAGAAGGCTCCTCATCAGTCGGCTCGTCGTCGTAGATCTCCTCCTCGATCTCTTCCTCAGTTTCCTCTTCATCCAGATCGATCAGGCCGAGCTCGTCCTCTTCGAGAGTAACGGCAAGTCTGTATTCGGTCTTGACTTCCACAAAGTCTTTCGATAACCATCCATAGATGAGTTCGCCATCCTCACCGACCAGGACTACTTTGACCCATCCGTCGTTCTGGTCGACGACTTCGATGACGTCATCTTTGTTGACAGAAGTGATCGCTTCTGAGTTTTCATCGCTGTCAGCTCTGACGGTAAGCTCATCGGCCTGGACGACGCAGGAGACATAAGCGACTTCCTTGGCGATCCTGTCGGCATCTTCACCTTTCTTGATCGCGGTCGAGTCGACATATCCGTCTACATGACCGGAAGAAATGTGACTCCAGTCATATTCATATTCTCCAAGAACGCTGACCAGGCTGTTTGTATAAAGTTTTCCGATGATCTCGCTTTCGCGGTCCATATCGGCATATACATAGACAAAACTGTCGCAGCGGCTGAAGCCTGTCTCAGGCTGCTGGGGCTTTTCAGTTTCCTCCTCAGCCAGAACGGGAGCAGCACACAACGCAGCTGCGATCAGACCCATGGACAATAAATTGATCAGGTTACGTTTTTTCAGCATATAGAACACCCCTTTAATAATTGAATGTCAAAGCCGTAATAAAATTACGTTAAAAAGTTACGGTCAAAAAACCAGTCGTTACAGATTGATAACGCATATTTAACAGAATTGTAACACAGCAGGCATGATAAGTCCAGTATGAATCGATTTTTATTGATATATTCCCGTTCTTCCGATGCCTGAAAACAGTGAACATATTGTTTTTTACCAAAGGAAACCATATAATATCGGTAAATGATGGACACGGTGCCAGAACTGCAACACCCGGTTTTTTGAAAGGATGGATAAAATTATGAATGATGTTATTCGTGCCATTGAAAAAAGAAGAAGTGTAAGGTCTTTTGAAAGTGAACAGATCGAAACGGATGAACTGAAGCTTATTCTTGAAGCTGGTACGTACGCTGCCAGCGGAATGGGCCGGCAGTCCGGAAAGATCATCGTGGTCCAGGATAAAGAAACGGTCAGCCTGCTCAGTAAGCTGAACGCTCGTGTTCTGGGTGCGGATACGGACCCGTTCTACGGAGCCCCTACGGTCCTGGTGGTAATGGCCGACTCCAATGTTCCCACCTGCGTTGAGGACGGAGCGCTGGTCATGGGAAACCTGATGCTTGCCGCACACAGCCTGGGGATCGGATCATGCTGGATCCACAGGGCTAAAGAAGTGTTCGAAACACCGGAAGGAAAGGAACTCATGAAGAAATGGGGGGTTCCCGAGACATACCGTGGTGTCGGACATTGTATTTTAGGATACACAAATCCTAACAAGATCGGTGAAGCGAAACCCCGCAAAGAAGATTTTATCGTATGGGCCTGACGACCTGAGTTTGTTAAAGACAGAGTTCTTGGATACCCCTGGAGGGAACATGAAAAATAGAAAACATAAATCCGGTAGAGCAAAAAAATCGATGCGGCTTATGCCTGCAGTGATCTTCCTGGCAGCCGTAATGATCATTACGGGATCGGTTCGGCCGGTGACAGCAAGGGCTTCAGATGGCGGAGTCCTGTCAGGCCTGGGTGACCTGCTGGCTTTGCTTGGAGAGAAAGAGTCAAAACCATCTTCCGGGAAGACATCTGATGATACGTCTCTTGAAGGCCTTATCGGGCTGATCGAAAAACTGACCGGTGCGGAGATCCCCATGCGTGAGGTGACGGTCAGTAAGATCGCCGACCAGACCTATACCGGAAAGGAGATCAAACCGGTCCCGAAAATCACAAGAAACGGAATCACGCTTGAGCGCGGGACTGATTATTCCCTCACTTACAGTGACAATATCAAAGTGGGGACCGGTAAGATCAAGATCACCGGAAAAGGGCAGTATAAGGGAACCAAGACTGTCTCCTTCAAGATCGTTAAGGATGGTTCTTCCGCTAAAAAGAAGACCGGAACGGGCTCCTCGGGAAAGAGTGCCAAAGACGGTAAATTTACCGTAAAACCGTCCAAAAACAGCTATGTCTATAACGGCGAGAGCAGAAAACCGTCCGTGAAAGTGACTTTCCGCGGTAAGAATGTTCCTTCTTCCGGCTATACGGTGAGCTATAAGAACAACAAGAACGTGGGGACTGCGACTGTTACGGTGACAGGCAAAGGCGATTATAAGGGCGTTGCCGGAACCGCGGAATTTAAGATCACCTTAAAAGCACCCTCATTTACTTCCGTGTCCAGTCCTGAGAGCGGGCAGATCAGCCTGGCCTGGAACAAGGACACACAGGCCGACGGCTACCAGATTCAGTACTGCCAGGACAAATCTTTCAGCAGTAAAGTAAAAGATCTTAAGATCAACTCCAACGCCACCGTTAAAGAGACAATAACCAAACTGACACCCGGGAAAAAATATTATGTCCGGATACGTTCCTATAAGAAGAGTTCTTCCCGCAATACCTATGGGCCCTTCGGGAACATCAGGACTGTTACGGTAAAGAAATGAAGTATTTGAAACGTTATTTGAAACGCTGCCGAAAAGAGTGCATCCTGGCACCGCTTTTTAAGATGCTGGAAGCACTCTTTGATCTGTTTGTACCCATGGTGATCGCCGTCATGATCAATGTCGGGATCGGACACCGGGACAATGCACTGATCATCCGCTGCAGCATACTTCTGGTCGTGCTGGCCCTGGCCGGACTGGCGCTCAGCTTTGCAGCACAGTATTTTGCCGCGAAAGCGGCTACATCCGTATCCGCGGATCTTCGGCATGATCTTTTTGCGCATATTCTTTCTCTGGGTGCTCCGGAAACTGACCGGATCGGCGCCGGTACACTGATCACACGAATGAGTTCAGACCTTAACCAGGTGCAGAACGGGATCAACCTGTTCCTGCGCCTGTTTCTGCGAAGTCCGTTTATTGTATTCGGTGCCATGGTCATGGCGTTTACGATCAACAGGGGTATTGCGCTGATCTTTGCGGCAGCGATCGTGATCCTTTCGGTGATCATTTTCGGAATCATGAAGCTGACGGCGCCCGGATATAAAAAGATCCAGGGAAAACTTGATAAACTGACATCGCTTACGAGAGAAAATCTTACCGGCGTCAGGGTCGTGAGAGCTTTCGGTATGGAATCGAAAGAAAAGAAACGCTTCCAGGCCGCCAATAAAGATCTTGTTTCCGACCAGATCGGAGTGGGCAGAATCTCGGCACTTCTTAATCCGCTGACCTATGTTGTCGTCAACCTGGGTATCGTTGCGATCATCCAAAGGGGCGGCGTCATGGTCAATACCGGAATACTCAGCACCGGTGAAGTGATCGCGCTGGTCAACTATATGAGCCAGATTCTGGTTGAACTGGTCAAGCTTGCCAATTTGCTCGTACAGTGTACGAGAGCGGTCGCCTGTGCGGACAGGGTAGGGGATGTACTTGATACGCAGCCATCCATCCGGTTCGAAACGAACCGCGAACTGCCCGTGGACAGTGAGGACGCGGTCCGGTTTGACCATGTGAGTGTCAGCTATGGAGACAGCGGAAAAGAAGCGCTCACGGATATTTCTTTCCGGGCCCAAAGAGGGCAGACGATCGGAATCATCGGAGGTACAGGCAGCGGAAAATCAACGCTTGTGAACCTGATTCCGCGTTTTTACGAGGCTGACCGCGGCAGCGTATATGTGTACGGAAATCCGGTGGAGGATTATTCTGCCAAACAGCTCAGGAGCATGATCGGAACAGTCCTGCAGAAAGCGCGTTTGTTCTCGGGAACGATCAGGACGAATCTTCGATGGGGAAATCAAAATGCCTCTGATGAAGAGCTCTGGGCGGCACTTAAGATCGCTCAGGCGGAAGAATTTGTGAAGGAAAAACCGGGCGGACTCGACGAAGAAGTGGAACAGGGAGGCCGAAACCTGTCCGGGGGACAAAGACAGCGGCTGACGATCGCAAGAGCGCTGGTCGGGAGACCTTCTATCCTCATCCTGGATGATTCGGCCAGTGCACTGGACTTTGCCACTGACGCTGCCCTGAGGGCGGCTCTTCGCGAACTGCCCGATGAGACGACAGTGTTTATTGTATCTCAGAGGACTTCCAGCCTGCAGCATGCCGACCTGATTCTGGTGCTTGATGACGGCGAGCTGGTCGGTTCGGGCACGCATAAGCAGCTTCTTGAAGAGTGTACGGTCTACAGGGAGATCTATGAGAGCCAGTTCAGGAAGGAGGAAAAAGTATCATGAACAAGAATGATGCCGCCTTCCGGGACAAAATGAGGAACCGAAATGTGACGCTGCGGATCCTGCGCTATATACGGCCCGAAACAGGATACGTGATTCTTTCCCTTTTGTGTGCTCTTGTCACGACTGCATCGCAGCTTGTTGTGCCGATCTTGTGCGGCCGCGGAATCGACGCGATGCTCGGTAAGGGAGGCGTTGATTTTGAAAAAGTAAAGACCATGCTCCTGATGATACTGGCAATGGCAGCGGCCGGAGCTCTTTCCCAGTGGATCCAGGCGGTCTGCAACAACCATATTACTTTCCGCGTTTCACGGAACCTGAGAAATCAGGCGATGAGTAAGATACAAAAGCTTCCGCTTTCATATCTGGATGCTCATCTGTCCGGAGACCTGGTCAGCCGGATCATCGCGGACATCGACCTTTTTTCAGACGGACTTTTGATGAGCTTTACCCAGTTTTTTACGGGGATTTTGACGATCCTCGGGACTGTGATATTCATGGTTGCCGTGAACTGGAAGATCGCTCTCGTGATCATCGTGCTCACTCCGTTAAGTCTTTTCGTGGCCCGGTTTATCGTTTCAAAGACTCAGCACTATTTCAAACAGCAGGCGCTTGTCCGCGGTGAAGAGACGGCTATGGTCAACGAGCAGATCGAGGGGCTTGGCGTTGTCCAGGCATTCGGCCATGAAGAGCAGAGCCTGAAGGATTTCGACAGGGTCAATGAAAGACTGCGAGCAGTGAGTCTTAAGGCTGTTTTCTATTCAAGCCTGACCAATCCCAGTACCAGGCTGGTGAACAATATTGTCTATGCGGCCGTGGCGCTGGCCGGTGCGCTTTTCGCGGTGGCCGGGAAACTGACCGTCGGAACTTTAAGCATCTTCTTAAGCTATGCCAGCCAGTATGCGAAGCCTTTTAACGAGATATCCGGTGTGCTGGCAGAGATGCAGAATTCCGTGACCTGTGCGGGAAGGATCTTTGACCTGCTCGATGAGCCTGAAGAGATCGTATCGCCCGATGAGACGGAGAACATCGCATGTGACGGGCGGGTCGGATTTGACAATGTGTTTTTCAGCTATCATAAAGACCGTCCGCTCATCGAAAACTTTAATCTTCAGGTAGGGAGCGGACAGCGAATCGCCATCGTCGGTCCGACCGGATGCGGAAAGACGACGCTGATAAATCTTCTGATGAGGTTTTATGATGTGGACAGCGGAAAGATCACCCTGTCAGGAGAAGATATACGCCGGATTCACCGTCATACCCTCAGGGACTGCTACGGGATGGTCCTGCAGGATACCTGGCTGAGGTCGGGAACCGTGCGGGAAAATATCGCATACGGAAAAGAAGATGCGTCTGAAGAGGAGATCATCGCTGCGGCAAAGAAGGCGCATGCCCACAGTTTTATCATGAGGATGAGCAAGGGGTACGATACAGTGATCACCGAGGACGGATCCAATATCTCACAGGGACAGAAACAGCTGCTGTGTATTGCCAGAGTAATGCTGTCGATGCCGGATATGCTGATCCTCGATGAAGCGACCAGCAGCATCGATACCAGAACGGAATTGAAGATCCAGGCGGCGTTCCTGGAAATGATGGAGGGGAGAACGAGCTTTATCGTGGCTCACCGTCTGTCTACCATACGCGAAGCTGATGTGATCTTGGTAATGAACGCCGGAAAGATCATAGAACAGGGAAATCACACGGAACTTCTTAAGAAAGACGGATTTTACGCGAAATTGTATAACAGTCAGTTTGCGGCGGTATGAAGAAATGGGACAGTCCTGTGTCATCCGCGGATCGACAAGGGACATTGCTCCAAAAATAGCAGAGAATAAAAAAGTATCACCCTGTTCCTGAGGGAACGTTACCGCAGCGCCGGTACTTGGCAAGGGCGAAGCCCGAGCTTTAGTACCGCTGTGCGAGGTAAGAGCGGGAGCGCTCCCCGTGGAACAGGGTGATACTATATTTTTTCAATGTTTGTATGAGGAATATCCCCTGTCATTAATTCTTCAGACTGTTTTCTTTCATGTTCATGGCCCTGACGGTCATCGGAAGTCCGAAAAGACGGATGAAACCGGAGGCGTCATGATGGTCATAGAGATCTCCTGTGGTGAAGGAGGCCAGTGACTCGTTATAGAGGCTGTAAGGTGATACGGTGCCGGCGCGCTGGATGTTGCCTTTGTAGAGGCGCATCTTTACTTCGCCGGTCACATATTCCTGGGTCACGTCGACAAAGGCCTGGATGGCTTCGCGAAGCGGAGTGAACCATTTCCCTTCGTAGACGATCTGTGCAAACTGGCTTCCGAGTTTCTTTTTGGTCTCCATCGTTTCACGATCAAGGATGAGTTCTTCGAGCTGTTCGTGAGCAGCCGTTAAAATGGTTCCGCCGGGGGTCTCATAGACGCCGCGGCTCTTCATGCCTACCACGCGGTTCTCCACGATATCTTCGATGCCGATTCCGTGCTTTCCGCCAAGCTCATTGAGCCTGGTGATGATCTCGCTGACCTTCATGGACTCACCGTTGAGTGTTTTCGGGATTCCTTTTTCAAAGGTCATTGTAATGTACTCGGGCTCATCGGGAGCGTTTTCCGGTGTAACACTGAGCATGAGCATGTCATCATAGTTTGGCTCATTGGCGGGATTTTCCAGTTCAAGGCCTTCGTGGCTGATGTGCCAGAGATTTCGGTCACGGCTGTAGCTGTGGCTTAAGTCGAACGGAAGATCGATCCCATGGGCGCGAACGTATTCATATTCATCGTCACGGGACTTCATCTGCCAGACATCAGTCATACGCCAGGGAGCAATGATCTTAAGGTCGGGGGCAAGAGCATGGATGGAGAGCTCAAAACGGATCTGGTCATTGCCTTTTCCGGTAGCTCCGTGACAGATCGTGGTTGCGCCTTCCTTCCGGGCGATCTCGACAAGTTTTTTTGCGATCGCGGGCCTGGCCATCGAGGTCCCGAGCAGATATTTGTGTTCGTAGACTGCTCCGGCTTTCACGCAGGGCATGATAAAATCTTCACTGAATTCATCAATGATGTTTTCAATATATAATTTGGAAGCGCCGCTTAAGCGGGCTCTTTCATCAAGACCGTCAAGCTCGTTTCCCTGGCCGCAGTCGATGCAGCAGCAGATGACATCATAATCAAATGTCTCTTTAAGCCACGGGACCATGCAGGTTGTGTCAAGTCCGCCTGAATAGGCAAGGATCACTTTTTCCTTCATATCTACCTCCGTCTTTGCGGGGTCCTTTTCGGCCCCGATTTCGATCTTATCCGGAACTGTATCGTTCCAACGGGTATAACTATAACGCAAGTGTAATAAATATGCAAGCGGTAAATAAAAATCTTTTGTTTAAATGAAATAATATACATAATATACACTTAAAATGTATAAATATGCGCAAATTAGGGGTTTACTTATGCCATAAAGTGGGGTATGATTGGTGCGAAGCTATAAAATACGTAAAAAGGAGAGATTTTCATATTATGATAAAAGCCGGGATTATCGGGTCGACAGGATATGCGGGAGCTGAACTTGCCAGGCTTCTGTGCGGCCACCCCGAAGCTGAGGTCGTATGGTTTGGTTCCAGAAGCTACCAGGATAAAGCCTTTGCTTCGATCTATCAGAATATGTTCAGAATCGTTGATGCCAACTGTCTTGAAGACGATATGGACCGCCTGTCGGAGGAAGCGGATGTCATTTTTACCGCCACGCCGCAGGGTTACTGCGCATCCATTATCAGCGAAGAGATCCTCGGAAAAACCAGGATCATAGATCTGAGTGCCGATTTTCGGCTCAAAGATGTGAGTATTTATGAAAAATGGTACGGAATCGAACATAAGGCTCCGGACTATATAAAGGAAGCTGTTTACGGACTTTGCGAACTTAACCGTGAGAAGACAAGAGCAGCCAGGATCGTAGCCAATCCGGGCTGTTATACGACATGTTCCATCCTGACGCTCTATCCGCTTGTCAGAGAAGGCCTGATCGATACTTCGTCGATCATCATCGATGCCAAGTCCGGAACTTCCGGCGCCGGAAGAGGAGCAAAGGTAAATAACCTTTTTTGTGAAGTCAATGAAAACATTAAAGCGTACGGGGTCACGACGCACCGCCATACTCCGGAGATCGAAGAGCAGCTTGGCTATGCAGCCGGGAAAGAGATCGTTTTAAACTTTACGCCGCATCTGGTTCCGATGAACCGCGGCATTCTCGCCACCTGCTATGCCTCCCTTAAAGAAGGCGTTTCAAAGCCGGATGTCCGCTCTGCCTATGAGAAGTGTTATCAGGATGAATATTTTATCCGCCTGAGACAGGACGGCGACCTTCCCGAGACAAGATGGGTGGAAGGAAGCAATTATGCAGATATCGGCTGGAGGATCGATGAACGGACAGGAAGAATCATCGCAGTCGGAGCGATCGACAATCTTGTAAAAGGTGCAGCCGGACAGGCTGTCCAGAACATGAATATCCTGTTCGGACTTCCGGAAAAGACCGGGCTTGAGATGATACCGGCATTTCCCTGACATTAAACAGAAAGGACCGCTGATCTTATGAGTGAGAATACATATACTTTTTTTGATGGCGGAGTAACATCCCCGGCCGGGTTTTGCGCATCCGGCGTTGCTGCGGGCATCAAGAAGGAAGGGCTGGACATGGCCCTTCTTTATTCTGAAGTTCCCTGCGTGCTTGCCGGAACATTTACGACCAATCTGGTAAAAGCGGCACCTGTCAAATGGGACCGCCGCATTCTTGAAGAATACGGAATGGCGCAGGCTGTCGTGATCAACAGCGGAATAGCAAATGCCGCTACCGGTGCGGAAGGAATGGAGCGCTGTGAAAAGACAGCCGCTGCCGCCTCCGGGGCACTCGGAATCGATAAGGAGCTTGTGCTGACTGCCTCCACGGGTGTGATCGGCGCCCAGCTTCCCATGGATAAGATCTGCCAGGGGACTGCAAAGCTTGCCGGCGAACTGACAGCTGACCGTGAAGGCGCCGTCCTGGCCGCAAGCGCCATTATGACGACCGATACTGTGCGAAAAGAAGCGGCCGTAAAGTTTACATGTGCAGGCAAAACAGTGACGATCGGCGGGATGAGCAAAGGGTCCGGAATGATTCACCCCAATATGTGCACCATGCTTGCTTTTATCACGACGGATGCTGCTATATCGCAGCCCATGCTGCAGAAGGCACTCAGTGAATGTGTCAATGATTCCTTTAATATGATCACGGTTGACGGGGATACATCAACCAACGATACTTGCCTGGTGATGGCTTCCGGGCTGGCAGGCAATACTCCGATCGTCACTGAAGGCGAGGATTATAATGCATTTCTCGGAGCTTTAAAGACGCTGACCATCTATCTTGCAAAGAAGATGGCCGGGGACGGAGAAGGCGCTACGGCGCTTTTCGAAGTGATCGTTGAAGGCGCTTCCGATAAAGAGAGTGCAGCAAAGATGGCGCGCGCTGTGGCCGGCTCTAATCTGGTTAAAACGGCCATTGCGGGCCATGATGCCAACTGGGGCCGTATCCTGTGCGCAATGGGTTATTCCGGTGCATTCTTTGAGGAAGATAAGGTAGATCTGTACTTTGAAAGCGCTTCCGGCAAGATACAGATAGCCGAAGGCGGCGTAAGTACCGGTTACAGTGAAGAGGAAGCCACCAGGATCTTGTCAGATCCGGAAGTGACGGCAAGGATCGTGCTGGGAATGGGAGACGCTGAGGCGGCCGCATGGGGATGCGACCTTACTCATGAATATATCTCCATCAATGCCGATTACAGGTCGTAAGACAGAAACAGACAGCAATGAAAGGATGACGCAGATAATGGACACTATGGACCAGCTGCTTGCGAAAGCGAATGTATTGATTGAAGCACTGCCGTATATACAGCGCTTCCAGAACCAGACGATCATCGTCAAATACGGCGGAAGTGCGATGATCGACCATGAACTGAAAAAGAATGTGATCCGCGACGTGGCGCTCCTGAAGCTGGTCGGTTTCAGGCCGATCATCGTTCACGGCGGCGGAAAAGAGATCACCAAATGGATCGGAAAAGTAGGCCTTGAAACGGAGTTCGTCGGAGGGCTAAGAGTTACCGATGCCGACACCATCCAGGTGGCTGAAATGGTGCTGAACCGCGTAAACAAAGGCCTGGTATCCATGATGGAAAAGACCGGCCTGAAGGCGGTGGGAATAAGCGGAAAAGACGGAACGGTTCTTCGCGTGGAGAAGAAATATGCTCCCGACGGACAGGATATCGGTTTTGTCGGACAGGTGACAAACGTCGACTCAAGACTGCTCAACACCCTGCTCGACAACGATTTTATTCCGGTGATCTGCCCGATCGGTTCAGATCCGGAGTATCATTCCTTTAATATCAATGCCGATGATGCCGCATGTGCGGTAGCAAAAGAAATGAAAGCCGCCAAGCTGGTATTTTTAAGCGATATTGAAGGCGTCTACCGTGACCCGTCCGATCCTTCCACGCTGGTAAGCCGGATGACCGTTTCCCAGGCGAAACAGTTCCTGGCGGACGGTTTTGCGGGCGGCGGCATGCTCCCGAAACTGAACAGCTGCATCGATGCTCTGGAATCGGGTGTCGGCAGAGTGCATATTCTTGACGGCAGGATCGCTCATTCCCTGCTGCTGGAGTTTTTTACGGACAAAGGCGTCGGCACCCTGATCTTCAGGGATGATGATCCCGGCGCGGAGCTGAGAAGCTGAAAAGGATTTATGGAAAGGAGCACTGATATGATCAGTCAGGAAACCCGCTCGGTGATGGATCGGACCGAGAACAGCATACTTTTTACATACCGCCGTTTCCCGGTCGTGTTCGAGAGCGGGAAAGGTGTCACACTAAAAGATATTGACGGAAAAGAGTACCTCGATTTCGGCTCGGGCATCGGGGTATATGCGCTCGGGTACGGGAATGAGTCGTATAACAATGCGCTGAAAGAACAGATCGACCGTCTCCTTCATACCTCTAACCTTTTCTATCATGAGAATCTCCCCTCAGCTGCTGAAAAGCTTCTCAAAGCGTGCGGCCTGTCCAGGGTCTTCTTCACCAACAGCGGCACGGAGGCCGTGGAGGGAGCTATCAAGGCTGCAAGAAAATATGCCTGGCTGAAGGACGGAAAGAATGATCATGAGATCATCGCCATGGAAAAATCTTTTCACGGGAGAAGCGTAGGCTCGCTTTCCGTGACGGGGACGAAGCATTACCGCGAACCGTTCGAACCGCTGATGGGCGGAGTCAGATTTGCACAGTTTAACGACTTTGATTCGGTCATGGATCAGGTAAATGACCGTACCTGTGCGATCATATTGGAAACGGTGCAGGGTGAAGGAGGCATTTATCCGGCTGACCCCGTTTTCCTTAAAAACGTGAGAGATCTGTGCGATGAGAGGGATATTCTTCTGATCCTCGATGAGATCCAGTGCGGTATGGGAAGGTGCGGAAGTTATTATGCCTGGCAAAATTACGGCGTGAAGCCGGATATCATGACAACGGCAAAGGCACTCGGCGGCGGTGTCCCCGTGGGGGCTTTCGTACTAGGGGAAAAATGTGCTTCTTCCTCCCTTGAACCGGGTGATCACGGCACCACCTACGGGGGAAATCCGTTTGTCTGTGCTGCCGTAAACGCTGTTTTCGATGAGTTTGAAAAATCGGACCTGATCGGTCATGTGAAGGAGACGACACCTTATCTGGAATCAAAACTGGATGAACTGATCAAACGGCATGAGTGCCTGAGTACAAGACGAGGTATGGGCTTAATGCAGGGGGTGGTCGTAAAGGATATCCCGGTCGGGAAGATCGTTGCTGCCTGTATAGAGAACGGTCTGGTCGTATTATCGGCCGGAAGCGATGTGATCCGCCTGCTTCCGCCGCTTGTCATCGGGGAAAAAGAGATCGATGACATGATTCTTATCCTGGAAAAAGTGATCACTGATTTTGAATAAAAACATAGATCCTTAAAAACGGACGGAGGAATGACGGATGAGTACTGATCAGAAATATATCATGGCGCTGGACCAGGGAACGACAAGCTCCCGATGCATTCTGTTTGACCGCAGGGGGCAGATCTGCAGCATGGCTCAGAGAGAGTTTCCTCAGATCTTCCCGAAACCGGGCTGGGTCGAACATGACCCGACGCAGATCTGGTCATCCCAGATCAGCGTAGCGGCCGAAGCAATGAGCCAGCTGGGCATTTCCGCCGAACATATCGCGGCAGTCGGGATCACAAACCAGCGTGAGACGACCATCGTATGGGACAGAAAAAGCGGAATGCCTGTTTCCAATGCTATCGTCTGGCAGTGCCGACGCACGGCGCCCATGGTGGATGAACTGAACCGAAAGGGGTATGGTGATATGATCCGGTCAAGGACCGGACTTATTCCGGATGCCTATTTTTCCGGCACAAAACTCAAATGGATCCTGGATACGGTGCCCGGGGCAAGGGAGAAAGCCGCGGCGGGAGACCTTCTGTTCGGCACGGTGGATACCTGGCTGATCTGGAAACTTACCGGCGGACGGGTCCATGTAACGGATCTGACGAATGCGTCAAGGACGATGATGTTTGATATCCATCGGCAGTGCTGGGATGATGATATTCTGAAAGTGCTCGATATTCCCCGCCGGATGCTGCCGGAGGTAAGACCGTCGGGCAGCGTCTTCGGGTTTACACAGGATTGTCCGATCGGCGACGGCATTCCGATCGCAGGCGCGGCGGGAGACCAGCAGGCGGCTCTTTACGGACAGTGCTGTTTTGAACCGGGTGATGCTAAAAACACATACGGAACCGGCTGCTTCCTGTTAATGAATACGGGAACGAAAGCAGTCGCTTCCGATAACGGACTGTTAACGACTATTGCGGCATTTCGTGAGGGAGAAGAGTGCAGGTATGCGCTTGAAGGAAGCGTGTTTGTCGCAGGAGCGGCGATTCAGTGGCTTCGTGATGAGATGAAACTGATCGCTTCCGCACCGGAGAGTGAAGCATGCGCTGCCTCCGTACCGGATACAGCCGGCGTCTATCTCGTTCCGGCTTTTACCGGACTGGGGGCACCCTACTGGGATCCGTACGCCAGGGGAACGATCGTCGGCCTGACCAGGGGCACGACCCGCAATCACCTGATCCGTGCGGCAGTAGAATCGCTCGCATACCAGACCGGTGACGTTCTTCACGCGATGGAGGCAGATTCCAATATCGCGCTCAAAGAACTGAAAGTGGATGGCGGCGCGTGCGCCAACAATTTCCTGATGCAGTTCCAGGCGGATATTCTGGGTACCAGCGTACGCCGCCCGAAATGTATTGAGACGACCGCACTCGGGGCTGCATACCTGGCCGGTCTTGCCACGGGATATTGGGAAAGCACTGAGCAGATACGCGAAAACTGGGAACTGGACCGTTCATTCTTCCCGGCCATGGAAGGAGATGTCAGGAAAAAACTTCTTGGCGGATGGAAGAAGGCGGTATCCAGGTCATTCTCCTGGGCTGACCAGGATTGATGCCTGATTATGTGAACAAAAAAGGATTTTGAAATTTTAGATTGTAAACACTTTAATCATTTGTTACAATATTGTTGCATTGTGGGGAAGTCCTGCTGCCTGGCAGTGGGGAGTTGCAGTGCAGATATTAAAAAAGTGTTTACATCTCCGCGGCGGATCGGCTGTCTGGTTTTTGACAGCCATGATGCTGGCGACGGGATGCGGCAGATCAGACGAAGCCGTGTCGGTGCTCCTTGCGGGTGCCGGCCGGGAATCCTCGTATGATCTGGCGCTTTCTTTGGATGCAGAGGAAACGGAAACAGAAAAGATCGCGGTCTATGTCTGCGGTGCGGTGAACCGCCCGGGAGTTTATTACCTGCCTTCGGGGTCGAGAGCCTGTGATGCGCTTACAGAAGCAGAAGGGTTTGACGCTGATGCTGATACGGAATACGTCAACCTGGCCCAGAAGGTGGAAGACGGACAGCTGCTGAAGTTTCTGACATTGGAAGAGACAGCTCTTGCGAGGGAAGCTTCCGTATATGCCGGTGCGTCTGCTTCAGCACAGGTTTCTTCCGGCGTGAATATTAACCTGGCAGGTGCCGAGCTTTTAAAGACACTGCCCGGTATCGGAGATGTAAAAGCAAATGCGATCATAGCGTATAGAACCGAGCACGGTCCGTTCGCACAGATCGGACAGATCAAACAGGTGAATGGAATCAGCGACTCGTTGTTTGAAAAAATCAGTGATCTGATCACGGTTTAAAGGAGTCTTAGATGGCGAAAAAAGTACTGGTTGTAGATGATGAAAAACTGATCGTAAAGGGTATCCGCTTCTCACTGGAGCAGGATGATATGGAAGTTGACTGTGCTTATGACGGCGAAGAAGCCGTGGCGATGGCGCAGGCAAAGGATTATGATATCATTCTGCTTGACCTGATGCTTCCGAAACTCGACGGATTATCGGTGTGCCAGCAGGTCAGGGAATTTTCAAATGTGCCGATCGTGATGCTGACTGCCAAAGGCGATGATCTGGATAAGATCCTCGGCCTGGAGTACGGCGCCGATGATTACATTACGAAGCCTTTCAACATACTGGAAGTGAAGGCCAGACTGAAAGCCATCATGAGAAGGACTGCCTCCCGTGCGGAACAGGGTTCAAAAGGAGCTTCGCCCGAGCCGAATCCGGGCAGAGTCGAAGTTGGGGACCTGGTGCTGGAGACAGACAGCCGCAGGCTCACCATTGCCGGAAGAGAGATCAATCTGACGGCAAAAGAATTTGACCTGCTCCTGCTCCTTTTAAACAACCCGGGCAAGGTTTTCAGCAGGGAGAGCCTGCTGACTCTGGTCTGGGGATATGAGACTCCCGATCCGGGCGATGTCAGGACAGTGGATGTACATATCCGCCGTCTTCGCGAGAAGATCGAGGAGAATCCGAGCGATCCGAAGTATGTCCATACCAAATGGGGCGTCGGTTATTATTTCTCAGGGACAAAGTGATGATCCAAAAATACGCAGTTCGATTAAAACGATTTGGAAAGAGCCTGCAGCTGAGGCTCTTTCTGATTCTGATACTTGTGGGAATCCTGCCCATCTATATCGTAAAATTCGGCATTCTTCGCAATTATGAGAACCAGGCGGCAGCCCAGAGGGCCGGCCTGATCGTCAGCCGCTGCCAGATGATCTCCCGTCAGCTGGTTGAGTCCGGATACCTTAACGGAGCAGAATCTCCGGTGATCGAGACGGAGCTTACTCAGCTGGGCAGCTTATGGAGCGGACGCGTAGTTGTGTTGAACCGCAATTTCCGGATCATTCGTGATACTTTCGGAATCGATGAAGACAAGATCCTGATCGCGGAGGAAGTGCTGAAAAGTTTCACGGGGACTTCCAGCTACAAATACAATCATGGAGAAAGATTTCTTGAAGTGACGGTTCCGGTGAGGCTTACCGATACGGAAAGCGTGGAAGGCCTGCTGATTTTGAGCGTTCCCACCGATGATATCATCGACGGAAAACGCGAGCTCAGCTCCAATATCCTTATCCTGCAGATCACCCTGATCGTGATCATGCTCGTGATCGCTTTCTACGCATCCAGGATTCTGGCCAGGCCTTTTTCCAAGGTCACGGCTTCACTCGATGAACGCTCTGCGTTTCTGGAAGAAGATATCTCCATTCCCGGTTATACGGAGACGGAACTTCTTGCGGAGGCCTATAACCGAATGCGCCAGCGCATGAGATCACAGGAGGAATCCCGTCAGGAATTTGTCTCCAACGTGTCCCATGAACTAAAGACACCGCTGACTTCGATGAAGGTCCTTTCTGATTCACTCGTTTCCCAGGAAGATGTTCCCGTTGAACTGTACCGGGAATTCATGTCGGATATCGCCGAAGAGATCGACCGTGAGAACAAGATCATCACAGATCTGCTTTCGCTTGTAAAAATGGACCGCAAGTCAGCGGATATCAATATCAGAGAGACGAATATCAATGACCTGATCGCCCTGATCCTGAAAAGGCTGCGTCCGATCGCGGCCAGACAGAATGTGGAGCTGGTCCAGGAAAATGACAGACCGGTCTTTGCGGAAGTCGATGAAACGAAACTGACACTTGCCATTACCAATCTGGTAGAAAACGGCATCAAATATAATAAACCGGACGGATGGGTCCATGTTTCCTTAAACAGCGACAACAGTTTCTTTTATGTCAAGGTCGAAGATTCGGGAATGGGAATTCCGGAAGAGTCTCTTCCCAAGATCTTTGAACGTTTCTACCGCGTAGATAAATCCCACTCGAAAGAGATCGGAGGAACCGGCCTGGGACTTGCGATCACCAGAAGCGCGGTGGAGATGCATCACGGGGCGGTCCGCTGCTACAGCCGGGAAGGCGAGGGAACCACATTTACCATCCGTATCCCGCTTAAGTATTCACCGCAGGAGGAACTTGCCGATGAATAAGAATATTCGGAAACTCCTGCAGATCATAGGCATTCTCCTTGTATTCCTGTGCGGATGCGGGAGAATAAGTGCGCTGCAGGAAGAAGCCGTCCGCAGCGACAGCGCGGAAAACGGCAGTTATCTGGTATACTGCACCAATAATGAGGGAACGAAACTGAGTACGGTTTCTGTACGTCCGGAAGCGGAAAGCTTTGAGGGAATCGTAAATGAACTACTGGCGAATTTTGCTGATCCGAAGGGAGATGACAATGTTTCTCTTCTGCAGGACGGAACCGCGATCAATACGTACACGGTCGGAGTCGATACACTGACAGTAGATTTTAATGCGTCCTACCTGGGGCTTTCCAATATCCGTGAGATCCTGCTTCGCGCGGGAATCGTAAAGACACTTGTCCAGGTGCCCGGGATCATTTTTGTCCAGGTCACCGTGGACGGTCAACCCATCACCGAGAGCAGCGGTGAAAAGATCGGGCCGATGAATGAGGATACATTCGTAGACAGCAAAGGAAACTCTATCAATTCCTACCGGCAGACTGACCTGAAGCTGTATTTTCCCGATACGAACGGGAATAAGCTTATTCCTGAGGACAGAGAGGTCTACTATTCGACAAATGTACTGCCGGAGCGGATGATCGTAGAACAGATCATCGCCGGACCTTCATCTGGTGATACTCTGCCGGTCACTTCATCCGCGGTTGAGATCAATTCGGTAAAAACAGGCGACGGCGTCTGCACCATCGATCTCGATATCGGCTTTAACCAGACATATGATGAAAGAGTGACTCCGGAGGCATGTCTTTATGCTTTTGTCAACTCGATCGTGGAGCAGTGCGATTGTGATAAAGTCCGGTTCTTAATAGACGGAAACGACACGGTGCGCTTCCGGGGCCAGATCAGCCTGGAGCAGCCGTTTACGAGAGATGTGCGGCTGCTTGACTACGGCGAAATGGCCGGGACAGAACAGGAGTGACGCTTTCAGAATACCGGATCTTCGCCCGGTCCGGGGCAGGCCGCTGCTTATTATGATGCTGGCCTGTCTGCCGGCTGTATGGGTGCTTGCAGTGAACGGACAGTTCACCGGACACCCATACCGGCCGGCAGATGAATTCTATGAATTGACCCGGAGCCGGGGGAAGCTGTCAGTCTTTGCTGTCGGACTGATCAGCCGCAGAGAGAACACAGACAGCCGGGTCAGGCTTTATGTAGCCGACCTGACTTTTATTTATAAGGATACCGTCTATAAAGACACTTCTTCAAAGACCCTGATCTATGCTGATCAGGCTGTCCCGGAGGCTGTTCCCGGGAATTATCTTTCCTGCCGCGGCACGATCTCGCTTCCCGAAAAAGCGACCTGCCCGGGTCAGTTTGATGCTTTCAGCTATATGGAAGCGTCACACGTCAGATCTGTTATCCGTAATGCAAAAATCGAAAAAATATACTGCCGTTTTACCCTTCCGGGAATCCTGGCATCGATAAGATGGCAGATGGGGAGAGCATATGAACGTCTGTATCCTGAAGAAGATGCCGGCGTGATCAGGGCTGTTACCCTCGGAGAAAGAGGTATGGTCGGCTCCGGAACACAGCTTCTGTATTCGGGCGCCGGGATCTCCCATATCCTGGCCGTTTCCGGGACCCATATTGCGCTGGCCGGAATGGGAATCTACCGCATTCTCAGGAAGCGGCGGCGTTCCTTTTTGTTTTCATCCGCGGTAAGCTGGGTCATCGTATTTTCTTTCGGTATGATGACCGGTTTCGGGATCAGCAGTGTCAGGGCCATCGTCATGTATTCCGTATGGCTATCTGCCCAGGTCCTCGGGAAAAGTTATGATGCTGTTCAGGCCGCTTTGATCTCTGCGGCAGCAGTATTATCCGTGTCGCCGATGAACGGGAAGCAGGCGGGATTCTGGCTTTCATTCGGGTGCATCCTGTCCATCCATCTGGCCGGCCCGGTATTTGCCGGAATGTTCGCGAAGTTAAAGTGTGCCCGGCAGCTTGGGACTTCGCTGGCCGTCTTTTCCGGGACCCTCCCGCTCGTATGCCGTTTCTTCTATCAATTCTCTCCGTATTCACTGATCATTAACCTT
>JBGUOI010000270.1:0-2378 GCA_045118075.1 Porcincola sp.
GGAAGATGAGCGGATGGATAGACGACTACTTCAACAAAAAGAAAGGAAAGGACGGAAAACCAACAATGGGTAAAGGAAAACGCAAAGTTACACTCGAGCAGAAAAAGAAGGCCGTACAGATCGCCATTGATGGCGGTGATCCGCGAGAGTATCTCCGCCAGTGCGGCAGCGAGAACCCTGACAGCCTCTGGTGGTACGTGAAAAAGGTCATCAAGGAAAAGGATCCTGCGTTATTCGAGAAGATCCCGGAAAAGCTCCCGTACAGAAAACCGCTGGAAGAGGAAAACACCATCAAGGCCGGAACGGTGACCGATGCCATCAACGGGATGCAGGAAGCGACTGATAAGTTCTTTGATTCATGCAAGGATATGGGACTTAGCGCCGGAAACAATAGCCCGTCTGTCCAGGTTGTGCTGGATGACAACGGGTTGCGCGTCGAGCGTGTTCCGGAGGACGTCAAGTTCCAGATTGTAACGGTCCGCGGTGAGTTCGGCGAATACCGGGTTGACGATGACGCTTTTCTGTACACCGGTGCGGGCGGAACGCTCACGCTGGCTTCCGAGGACCTGAGCGCCTGGCTGGCTGAACTGAACCGCGCCGCGAAACTGCTGGAGGTGATCTGATGCCAAAGAAACGTATCGAGCAGAAGGAACTGTACGACACGTTGGCGTTTTACCACGTCCCGTTCCCGGAAAAGAAGATAGACTCGTTCGTCTACTTCATCTCCGATGGCGAATACGTGAAGATCGGCAAAGGTTTTCCCATCCAGAGGATGAAAGGACTGCAGACCGGAAACCCGCGGGAGCTTCAGCTGCTGTTCACCATCCCGATCGGCGAGATCTCAATAGAGGAACGGAGGAATTACAACTCCCCGCTGTTTCACCGGTACGACGGCGTGTGCTACGCAGAAGACATGATCCATTCCTTCTTCAGAAATTCCCATCTCAGGGGGGAGTGGTTCGACATCCTGGACCAAATCGACCCGGAAGAGTTCAGGCGGTTCTTCGGCGTGCTGTGCAACAACGGAAAGGAAGACATCGAAGAATACCACGAGATAAAGGAAAGGAGAGGCACCGAAAAATGAGCGAGACACACTGGAAGAGTCTGACCAATCCGGATTATCTGGGCGGGTACAGCCTCGAACCCGGAAAGGACCTGATCCTGACCATTAAGCAGGTACGGAAAGAAACCGTCACCGGCGTTGGCGGGAAAAAGGAAGAATGCATCATCTGCCACTGGGTGGAAGACCAGAAGCCGATGATCCTGAACAACGTCAACTGCAAGACCATCACGAAGCTGCTTGGCTCGCCGTACATCGAACAGTGGGCCGGACACGAAATCGAGATCTATTTCGATCCAAAAGTAAAGTTCGGCAGCGAAACCACCGGCGGGCTCCGGATCCGGCCTCAGCTTCCGGAAAAGAAGCAGATCGCCTGCGAGGAATGCGGGCAGTTCATCACTCCGGCATTCAGCATGAATGTCAGCCAGTTGGCGGCATACACCAAGAAGAAGTACGGAAAAAACCTCTGCTCCGAGTGCGCCACAGCAGCGGCCAAGAAGGAGGAGACCAAGAATGAGTGAGCCGTTCATTCTCACGCCTGAGAATTATTACTCTGTTGAGGCAAGCAGGCTTTACTTTTCCGCCAGCCAGATCAAGAGCTTCAAAAAGTGCGAAGCGATGGCGGCCGCAGAGATCCGGGGCGAATATATGAGGCCGTTCAGCACAGCGCTGGCCGTCGGCCAGTATGTTGATGAGTCCCTCACCGGTGACCTGGAAGCGTGGCTCGACATCCACCCGGAAATCTTGAAGCGGGACGGAACGCTGAAATCCGACTTCGAGTGTGCCAGGTCCATGGTGGAGAGAGCCATGAGAGACCCACTGTTTATGGACTTCATGGAAGGCGAACACCAGGCTATCTTCACAGCGAACCTGTTTGGCTCACCGATCAAGGCAAAGTTCGACGTGCTGGGTGCTGACCGGATTGTCGACCTGAAGACGGTAAAGGACATGAACAGTGTTTATCTCCCTGGACAGGGCCGGGTTGACTTCGCCACAGCGTGGGACTGGCCGCTGCAGATGGCAATCTACCAGGAGATCTACCGGCAGAACGAGGATGTAAAGCTTCCGTGCTACCTGTGTGTGATCACCAAGGAAAGCCCTGCCGATATTGCCATCATCGAGATCGAGCAGGAACGGATGGATGCAGAGCTCGAGTGGCTGAAGGCCGTGATGCCGCGCTATGAAGCCATCAAGGAAGGAATCATCGAACCGGAGCGCTGCGGACACTGCGCGTACTGCCGGGAAACACACAAACTGACCGGGCCGGTTAAGCTCGGAGAATATGAATTTGGAGGTATTGAAGAATGAACAAAATCAC
>JBGUOI010000271.1:0-4984 GCA_045118075.1 Porcincola sp.
TTCTGGAGGACTGGAAGGTGCAGTACGCACCCGCCTCGATGGACGAGGAGCCCGATGACCGCTTTGTGGAGGCCTGTCAGATGCTCTCCTATATCGAATACCTGGCGGACCTTTTAACGGTTGGCGACCTTGAACAGCGAAAGGCTGTGGTAATGGAACTGATGAAGGACGGCAAGATCACCGATCTCGAAGATCGTGTGGGAAGAGCCCGTGAGGAAGAAAGGAGGTCGGAGAATGCCGAGGAAATCAACATTGCCTCCTGACGCTCCGGTATGGGTCACCGAGGATCGCAGGATCGATGAGATGATGTTTTGTTGCTCGTTTCTGGAGGCCTTTCCCATGAAATGTGTCCATGGCAAGCTGTATACCGTCGAGGGTCTTATCCCCGACGAGGCTGCCCTGAAACGCGAGATCTTCATGGAGATCTGCGATTGGGTCAAGACCGGGACTGCAAGGAAGGTCGAGGATCTTATGAAAGCGGTCAAGATGATGGCATTTGCCGACGAGATCCCGCTTCATCAGGACCGCATCCATGTGTCCAACGGCACCTGGTATCTGGACGGCCATTTCAGCGAAGAAAAGGAATACTGCCGGAACCGGCTGGACGTCTCCTACAATCCGGCAGCAGGCACGCCGAACGTATGGCTGAAGTTCATTTCGGAGCTCCTGGTGCCGGAGGACATCCCGACGCTGCAGGAGTACCTGGGGTACTGCCTGCTCCCTACGACCAGGGCCCAGAAGATGCTCCTGATGATCGGAAAAGGGGGCGAGGGCAAGTCGCGTGTGGGACTCGTCATGAAATCGATCCTCGGGATCAGCATGAACACCACCAGTATCCAGAAGGTTGAGACAAACAAGTTCGCGAGGGCGGATCTGGAGGACAGGCTCCTGATGGTGGATGACGACATGGATATGAGTGCGCTGAGTAAGACGAACTATATCAAATCCATCGTCACCTCCGAATGCCAGATGGATGTCGAACGCAAAGGCATCCAAAGTTATCAGAGCCTTCTGTATGTCCGCTTCCTCTGCTTTGGAAACGGTGCCCTCACCGCGCTTCACGACCGGTCTGACGGCTTTTTCCGGCGGCAGATCGTGATCACCACGAAGGACAAGCCCGAAGGTCGTGTCGATGACCCGTATCTGGTGGAAAAGATGATCGCGGAAAAGGAAGGTATCCTGCTCTGGTGCCTGGAAGGCTTAAAGCGCCTCATTGCCAATGACTATCGCTTCACCATCAGCGAACGGTCGAAGGAGAACATCGCCGCTATTGTAAAGGACGCCAACAACATCCTGGAGTTCCTGGCGTCTGAGGGGTATCTCACCTTTCATGAAGACAGCAAGGCGGCGACCAGCGACCTGTATGCGGCATACAAGGAATGGTGTGATGACAATGCGGAGAATGCTCTTTCCATGAAGAGCTTCGCCAACTTTCTTTCCCAGTATGCTGAAGTCTACCACCTGATTCCTGACAACAACATCTATCGCGGGAAGGGCAAACGCTGCCGGGGATACCGTGGCGTCGAGGTCATCGATCATAATAATCCCTTTCTTAAATAAAGTTGTCAAATCATGCGTACGTGCGTACAAGCGTTCGGTGCCCATCCCGGGTGCCGGCTGTACGCATGTACGTACGAACGCAAAAATCACGAAGTCTTTTTCATTACAGAGTTTGAAGGAGGAGCAAACACAATGGCAGTACCGCAGTACGCGATCATGCGCTTTATGAAATACAAGGGGCCGGAGATCGGAAAGATTGAGGCCCATGATGAAAGAACCAAGGAATCTTACGCCAGCAACCCGGACATCGACCCGACCCGGACGCATCTGAATTATCACCTGGTCGAACCCCAGGGGCGGTACCGGGCGGAGGCAGAACGGCAGATCCGGGAGGCCGGATGCCGGACCAGGACCGACAGCGTCAGGCTGGTGGAGACGGTGATCACCGCCACCCCGGAGTTTTTCCAGGGAAAGAGCATGAAAGAGAAGAAGGCCTTTTTCCAGGAGGCGCTGGAGTTCATCAAACAAAAACAGGATCCGGATACGATCATTTCAGCCGTGGTGCATATGGACGAGACAACGCCCCATATGCACCTTTCTTTTGTCCCGCTGACAGAGGACGGGAGGCTTTCGGCGAAAGAGATCGTGGGCAACAAAAAGAAGCTGACCAAATGGCAGGATGCCTACTGGGAGCATATGGTCCGGAAGTACCCGGAACTAGAGCGCGGACAAAGCGCCAGCGAGACCGGAAGGGACTATATCCCGCCCCGGGTCTTCAAAGAGATGACTCGGCTCAATAAACAGCGTGAGAAGCTGGAGAGCCTGCTCACGGAGGTCAATGCCTTCAATGCTAAGGCAAAGGCTGCTGAGATCGGGAAGGTGCTGGACAAATATATCCCGAGCGTCGAAAAGATGAGCACCCAGGTCAGAAAGTACAGCAAGGCTTACAGCACGATGAAGGCTGAAAACACAGCTCTTGAGCTGCAAAATGAAACCTTATCCGCCGAACTGAAGGAATCTCAGCAGGAAAGCATCCTGAAGAAAATGGCAGATCTGAAGCTGCAGCATGATTACGAGGAAGCCATATCCCTTCTGGAGAGGATTCCGCCGGAGGTGCTGGCAGCCTATGCCGACAGAAGCTCACCGGACAAGCTCCATGAGTTGGAGTCGGGGAGGTGATGCCTTTGCTGAAAGACAATCGCTACAGGGATATGGAGTGTGTGATTCATTTCGGGGATAACAGGAAGCAGGTCATGCGTGAATTCCAGGATAAACGGCTGAAGCTTGCGGCGAGGTTTATCCAGAAGCAGGACATAGCCGCACTCCGTCAGATCGATCTTAAGGAGTATCTTAAGGCCAGCTGAAGATAGGCCTTCAGCGATGCCAATCAAGTCAATCAGAGGGATTTCTGAAAAACATCAGATTCCCTCTGGCTTTTTTTATTTTTCGTGGTATAATGCGTGTGTGTTAAAGAAAAACAAGGAGGTGATTCTTTGAAAAAGAATGATCATACAAAACAAGATGATCGTGCTGTTGTGATCTATGCCAGGAAATCAAAGATCACCCACAAAGGCGACTCCATTGCAAATCAAGAGGAGTACTGCCGCGAATATGCCAGACTGCATCTGAAACTCCCGGCTGACTATGAATTCAAGGTATATGAGGACGAAGGCAAGAGCGGCTTTTATGCCGATAGGCCGGATTTCCAGCGGATGATCCGCGATGTGGAACAGAACAAGATTCGTGCTATCGTCTGCTATAAGCTGGACCGTATCAGCCGCAAGATGTCGGATCTCACCACGATGATCGACTACCTGAACAAGCATAATGTTGCCCTGCTGATCAGTTCCAACAACCTGAACACCCAGGACAGCAATTCCAAGATGATGATCCAGATGCTCGGCATCATTGCGGAGTTTGAGCGCGACGTCATCAAGGAAAGGATCACCGACAACCTGATCGAGCTGGCAAAGGACGGCCGCTGGATGGGAGGGATTCCGCCGACAGGCTTTTCAGTTGACCGGTCCCAGCATGGCAGTGGCAGCAAGAAGAATGGGTATGCCTATCTCGTCACGATTCCGGAAGAAAAGGTACTGGTGCAGCATGTGTTTCAGGCGTTCCTTTCTACCAGAGGCTACAATGCGGCTGCCCGGAAGCTGAATGCAGAGGGATATCGGACAAAGACCGGTCTTCCCTTCAATACACAGTCGGTGCGGGATATCGTGACGAATCCGGTCTACTGCAGCGCCGATCAGGATGCCTTCCGTTATTTCATCGAGCATGACGGGGATATTTACGGCGAGGAAGCAGATTACGACGGTCTTCACGGGATATCGGTTTATAACCGTACCCGTGAGATGCGGGAAGAAAGTGACGACTCAACTTTCCTTCACCCGGAGTTTTCTAAGACGGTCCGGGAGAAAGACATCAGTGAATGGATCATTGCCATCGGCCGCCACGAAGGATTCATTGAAGGCAAGGATTGGGTGACAGCGCAGACTTTAAAGCTGGATATCGCTGACCGCTACAACAGGCCGCACCGGGCAACCAACGCGCTGCTGGCAGGCCTCATCTACTGCCCGCTGTGTCATCAGCGCCTGAACGTGGTTTCAGAAAGCGGACGGTATACACATGGGAAACCGCGGTTCAAATACGCCTGTCCGAATGCGGTCCGGAAAGGTTCCTGCGACTACCAGGCGGTTCACGGCGTGGAGGTTGATGAGTTTATCGTAGAGAAGCTTTCCTCCCTGTCAGACGAAGAGCAGAACTATTATCTCACCAATATCCAGCGGCAGATCGACCAGACCGTAAAAGGCGACAAGACACAGCAGGAGATCTCTTCGCTTCAGAAAGAGATCGACCGTCTGGACCGGGATATCAAGGCCCAGGTGAAAGCCTTGCGGACGGCTTCCGAAACCACAAGGCCCTACCTGGAAGCGGATGTCAATGAGATGACCGAGGAGATCTTCGCAAAGCGGAAGACGCTCTCGAGGCTGGAGATGGAGCTGGAGGACCAACAGGCTCATATCAGGGATTATGAAAAGATCAAGGAGACGCTGCTGTCCTTCCGGGAACTGGTGAAGGATGCAGAACCCACGGAGATCGTATCGCTGATCGGCAGCATTGTGGAGCGTGTCTATGTGACCCGAGACGGGAAAAATGAGGTCTGCCACATTTATATCAAGGGCTGCGTCACCGAAGACTATTCCGGCGAGGAAGACTATTTTTTCGGACGCAGCGGCACTCTTGAAACAGAATCAGAAGAGACTACAATGACCGAATTCTCCCAAGGTGGAGAAATGTGTGATTCTGAAGGGTGTCGCAAACTGCATCCACACCTATGCCGGTGTCCAGCTGCGGGCTGAGTGCAATCAGAAGATGAATGAACTGCGGGCAAAATACGGTCTGGATTATGAGCAGCCGACAGCCGTTCCGATGCTGACGGACGGTTACAATCTTCCCGCGAAGAAAGTAGTACACATCG
>JBGUOI010000272.1:0-3973 GCA_045118075.1 Porcincola sp.
ATGAAAATAAAAAGACTGTACAAAACAGGATGGACCGTCATTGTATGCCTGGCCGCTGCGATGTTATTTGCCATCATGCCTGCTCTCGCCGGATCCGGGGAAAATGAAGGAGATGTTCTGGTGGTTGGGATTCCTGTGGACCGATGCCCTTTGTTTTACACAGATCCGAATACGGGGGAAGCTGTGGGGATCGGTGTGGATCTGATGCGTTCTGTGGCACAGGGAGCGGGCTATACGCCTGAATTCTGCCCGGTCAGGGAAGAAACGCTGAAAGAAGCACTGGATAACCCGGATTATGATGTGATTATGCCATTTGGCAGCAGCATTACAAGCGCTTCAGGGAAGGAAAGCATCGTTTCCGACAACCTTATGCAGACGCCGTTTACCCTTGTTACGGCAGGCAGCAGGAGCCTCCCCTCACTGAACAGCCTGCATGTGGGGATGCTGCAGTCTCAGGCGGGAGTCGCAGAGACTGTCCGCCAGTTGTATCCGGGGATGGAAATCAGTCTTTACGAAACAATGCCGGACTGTGTCAAGGCTCTTCGATCCGGCGGTGTAGACGCATTGCTGTACAATTCCTATGTGTGGAATTATGTACTCCAGAAACCTTCCTACAGCGACCTGGTTGTGCAGCCTTCAACAATGTTTTCCATGGACTTTCGTGCGGGCACTCTGGATACTCCTGAAGGACGGGCAGTCATTGAACGTTTGAATCAGGGGATAGCTGCGCTCAATGATAATCAGCGTCAGGCGATTATTCTGGATTATACTTCACGAAAGCTGTATCAGTATGACCTTTCTGATTATATTCACCAATATGGCCTGATTCTGCTTGCAGGATTACTTCTGATTGCGTTGGTCATTGTTGTGACAGCACAGAGGGTCCGCTCTGTCCGAAAGCTGCATGAGCAGAAGATCCGGCAGATGATGGATAAGGATCCTCTGACCGGTTTGCTGAACATGAATGGGTTCCGAAGGCGTGTGGAAGAACTGCTGCTGACGCATCCGGACAAGCCGTATTTCCTGTCCTATAACAACATCAGAGACTTCAAGTATATCAATGACAGCCTCGGCAGGGAAGCAGGGGACGAACTGCTGAAATTCTGGGCAGAAAAATCTCTGGAGAATCTGTCTGAGGAAGAAGTAGTCGCAAGAATAGAGGGTGACCATTTTGCCGTTCTCCGACTTATCACGGATGATGAGAAGATGCGGGAAGATGAAAGGAATGTCTTCGCTCCCGTACAGAATTTCTTTATCAACCAGGGAAAGGAGACCAGGGTTCAGATCTGCAGCGGCATCTATGTGCTGACACCGAAGGACTTCAGAAATATCGATGTAGACCATATGCTGGATCTTGCCCGGGTCGCGGAGAGAAGAATCCGGGAAAACCGTAAGGGAGCATTTGAATTCTATAATCCTGAGCAGTGGAAGAAAGGAAAGCGGATCGCGGAGATCATTAATTATCTTCCGGCGGCTATCAAATCAGGGGATATCCGGGTATGGTACCAGCCGCAGGTGGATTACGGGAAGGGACAGATTATCGGAGCAGAGGCCCTTTGCAGATGGGACCACACCAAACTGGGCTGGCTGTACCCGTTTGATTTCATATCAACGCTTGAGGAAGCCGGGCTTATATTTGACCTGGACCGTTTTGTCTGGGAGACGGTTTGCAAAGACCTTCATCGGTGGAATGAATCCGGAATCCGAAGATCTGTTTCAGTGAATGTATCACGTGATGATATCCGCGGGGACTACGACATCGCAGATCATTTCCATCGTCTGATTCAGACCTACGATCTGACACCTGATCAGCTTCATATCGAGATTACGGAAACTGCCTATGTTGAGAATTCTGAGACTTTGATCCGTGCCACAGAAAGGCTGAGGTCAATGGGCTTCCAGGTGGAGATGGATGATTTCGGCAGCGGTTATTCCTCCCTGCACATGCTGAAGGAGGTACCGGTAGACCGGATCAAACTGGATCTCCATTTCCTGACGTCATCAGGTGATTCAGAGAAAAGCCAGACCATTGTCAGCTGCATGATCCAGATGGTTCATCTGCTTGGGATGAAGATGATAGCGGAAGGAGTGGAAACCGCTGAGCAGGCTGAGTTTCTCAAAGAAAAGGGCTGCTCGGAAATGCAGGGCTACTATTTCTATAAACCTATGGAGGTTGAAGAATTTGAAAAGCTGAGTGAGAAGGAGGAATCATTATGAAGGAGTACAGAGCAGCAGCAATTCTATCTGCCGCCCTCATCGCGGGATTTGCGGCGATCCCCGTTTCGGCCGGATCCATGGGGGCTTCCGGACCAGTATCGCCCATTCAATTGTATACCGGATTCACGTACCAGATGGAGTGGTCTGAAGAGGCGAACCGCTACCTTGCTGAGTCCATCTGCCCTAAGATTGCAGTAGATGAGGAGGTATCAGAAGCGTATCCGGAACTGGACAAAGAATTTGAGCGGCTGAACGAATTAAGAGAAAAGGAATATGCCGGGAACTACCAGACGCTTCTGGAAGACGCGAAAGAACGGTATCAGGAAGATCCGGATTATTCAGCTGCTTTTACAGATACAGGCTCGTACTATGTTGTAAGAGCTGACAGCCACGTTGTTTCTGTCCTTGAAGTTCGTTCCGGATTTGGCGGCGGCGCACATGGATACCGAAACTATATCGGAATCAACTATGATCCGGTCAGTGGGAATGAACTGAAACTGAGCGATTTTGTTACGGATGAAGCTGCATTCAGGGAGATCGTAAAAGAAAAGATTTACAGCGATTATCCGGAAGTGGATAAAGATCTCACGGAAGCGTATTTTGAGGAAACCGCACCTGATGACATGATCTGGACAGCTGGCTGTGAAGGCATCACCTGCTATTTTAATGCATATACACTGGGTGCTTATGCGATCGGTGACCAGACCGTTATGGTCCCATACGCGGGAAATGAGACACTTTTCGCTGCGATGGCGTCAGATGTACCTGCAGGCTATGGAATCGAATTCCCGCTGAATTATGCCGCAGTGATCGGCGGGCGGAAGATCGTCGTATCCGCGAACCTTGATGAATATGGCAGCTATGGCGCTGTTACAATCCTGGTGGATGGTGAGGAAACTGTTTTTGACGATGGTATTTATGCCTATTCTGTTCAGCCGACCTGCTTCATGGCAGGCGGAGAGGAATATCTGTATCTGGAGTATAGTTCAGACAACGATTATCGAATGTTTGATATCTATCACCTTGGAGAAAAGCCGGAGCGGATCGGCACATCGGATCTTGCGACGGCAGGCATGTATCTGGAAGAAGAGTCATTTTCAGGTCATGCTGTGATGTCAGACCCGGAGAACCTGATTCTTTCTGCCAGGACGCAGCTGCTCAGTACAGCGGATGGACATCGTTTGTACCGTGTGGGCGCTGACGGAATGCCGGAAGCGAAGGAGCCCTTTTTTCACATCATGGGAGAAAGAATTCTTACTGCAAAAGAAGAATTTACTTGTGAGGAAGTGGACGAGGAAGGAAACCGGACCGGAAGCATTACGGTTCCCGCCGGAACAAAGATGACGCTGCTTCGGACAGACAATATATCCGTGGTTGATCTGAGCATGGAGGACGGCCGCATTGTCCGTGTGGAGGTTTCAAAAGACCAGTATCCTTATACGGTTGACGGTAAGGAGATCGAAAAGGTATTTGACGGAATGATGTTCGCCGGGTAAGAAGGAAAAGACTGATATATAGAACAGGAAAGAAGGAAAAGAAATCATGCCTGGGAAGAAACAACAGAAAGGTTTCTCTTTACGCGTGTTCAATTTTTGAATGGTAGTGGCGGCAGTGATCATGACAGTGCTCATGGTTTACTCCATCTACCGTCTTTCGGCTTCTTTCCTGCATTTGATCGCCATGTCATCTTTCAACTTGGTGATATGGTATTCGAATATGATGAGGAAAAGAATAAAACGAATCTCAAGAAGCACGG
>JBGUOI010000273.1:0-8911 GCA_045118075.1 Porcincola sp.
TTGTGCATCAGGATATACTGGGTCTGCTTCATATGCCTCATGGCGGACCACTCGAACACTTCACCGACCGGGAAGACATGCCTGAAATGCATCACCTTCTTCCGCTTGGCATCCACCTTGTCATAGATGAAATTGACAAGGAACATATCAACCGGTGTGCCGTCCTCTTCCAGCTGTTTGAGCCGGTCAACCGTCTCCAGAAGTGCATACTTGTCAGCCCAGTCATCGCTGTCGATCACTTTGAAATAAAGACCGCCGGCATTTCGGATGCCCGTATTGACCGCCTCACCGTGCCCTCCGTTCTCCTGGTGAATCGCACGGATGGTTCCGGGATACTTCTTTTCATACTCATCAGCGATCTTTGCCGTGTCATCTTTCGTGGATCCGTCATCGATGATCAGGATCTCAAGGTCATTCTGCGCCGGAAGAAGCGACTTGATGCACTTTTCCATATAAGACGCCGAGTTATAACAGGGAATTGCTACTGTCAAAATTTTCTGCTTATCTTCCATCTCTCATCACCTTATGCAGTACCTGAACATATTTCCCAAAAGCCGCCGGTATCGGATAAACGCCCTCAAGATCTTCAATATTCACACAGATCAGGCCGCTTTCTCCTGCATCCGCTGCGTCGTCTGTCCTGACCAGGTATCCGGTCATATGCCATTCAATATGGGAAAAAACATGTTTTACTTTCTGCAGAGAAATGATTTCCCCAGCCTGAAACCCCATGGCAGCGATATCGTCCGCTGCTGCGCCGATATCTTTATATCCTTCTGCCCAGGGAAATTCATACAACCCTGCGAGCAGCCCCTTTGGCGGCCGGCGTCGGATCAGGATCCTTTCTCCGTCCGTAATCAGGAAAACTGTCTTTTCTTCTTTTCTGCGCTGCGCTTTCGCCAGTCTGACCGGAATGGAACCGGTCCGTCCTTCTCTATGGGAGATGCATTGTCCGCACAGCGGACACGATCCGCAAAGAGCTTTTTCCCGGGGCACGCAGATCAATTCGCCGAGTTCCATAAGAGCCTGGTTAAAATCCCCGGGCGATTCATCCGGGATAACGGCCTCGATCTTCTGCCTGATTCTTTTGGATGTCGAAGAATCCAGGATATTGCCTTCATCCAGGTCAAGCCTTGCCCCGATTCTTAAAACGTTGCCGTCCACCGCGCTTACTTTCTCCCCGAAAGAGATCGAGGCGACCGCTCCTGCGGTATACTGTCCGATTCCGGGCAGGGACAGGATGCTTTCATAATCCCGGTACATCTCACCTTCGTTTGTTTCACACAGGATCTGCGCACTTTTTTTAAGATTTCTGGCCCTGGAATAGTACCCGAGACCCTGCCACAGCTTCATCAGCCGGTCGTCATCGCACCCGGCAAGCGATTCAATATCCGGGAGCTGTCCGATAAACCGCAGATAATAGGGAATGACGGTCTCGATCCTGGTCTGCTGGAGCATGATCTCAGAGATCCAGACATGATACGGATCGGTATCTTCCCTCCATGGAAGAGCTCTCGCATTCTTTCGGTACCAGTCCAGCAGGGGACCGGCGATCCATGGGCCGATTCCCTCCTGTGCGCCGTCCGCAGCGCCTCCCGGCCGCTCTCTCATGAATCCATCAGCGGCCGGAGCAGAAGACTGATCTTCGAACGCATGATATCGAATGCAATATCATTCATACCGCTGTTGATGATAATATCGGCTCTTGCTTTTGTAGGCTCCACATACAGATAATGCATGGGTTTGACCGTGGAAAGGTACTGGTTTACGATATTGTCAAGATCCCTTCCCCTTTCCTTTACGTCACGCACGATTCTGCGCAGGATCCTCTCATCAGCATCAGCTTCAACGAAGATCTTGATATCGATCAGGTCTCTGACCCTTGCATCCGTAAACAGGAGAATACCTTCAACAAGAATGATCCGTCGCGGTTCGATCCGGATGGTCTTTCCGGACCGGTTGTACTGACTGTAGTCATAGACCGGACAGTCGATCGCTTTTCCTGCTTTCAGCTGCTTTAAATGCTCGACCAGCAGATCCGTCTCGAGCGAATCGGGATGATCGTAGTTGAGCTTCCTGCGCTCCTCCAGTGTGATCTCGTCCTGAGCCCTGTAGTAGCTGTCATGGTAGATCACAGCGACTTCATCACCGAACTCTCTTTTCAGCCTGTTGGTAAAGGTGGATTTGCCGGAACCTGTGCCTCCGGCTATTCCGATGATCACACACTCCATCCGTCATCCTCCCAAAGAATTTAAGTAAATATCTTTTCGATTATACCATCCGCATAAAGCCAGCGTCAACCAAGCCGCTTTTCCGGCCGTATAAAATCTGGTACAATCTTTATATTACATGCTCAGAAAGGAAATCCTTCCATGAAGAAAATACTTGTGATCGGTTCCGCGGCCGCCGATATCGTCATCAACCTTGACCATCTTCCGGCAAGGAACGAAGATGTCCACGTGATCAGTCAGCAGATGCGCCTGGGGGGCTGCGCCTATAATACCTATGATATGATCCGCCTTTTCGGCGAAGAAGTTATTCCCTTTTTCCCGGTCGGACAGGGACTGTACGGCGATTTTATCAGGTCTGCTTTTGCCGAAAAAGGCATTCACACCCCAATTCCCTTTCCGGAAGAAGAAAACGGCTGCTGTTACTGCTTTGTGGAGGCAGACGGGGAACGCACCTTCATTTCCAATCACGGAGCCGAATACCGTTTCCGGAAGGAGTGGTTCGATGACCCCGTTCTCGACCAGGCCGACTACGCCTACATCTGCGGGCTCGAGATCGAAGAACCTACCGGAGAAAACATCCTCTCCTTCCTTGAACGCAGAAAGGATCTCACGGTATTTTTCTCGCCCGGTCCCAGACTGGAAAAGATTCCGGCCGGAAGAATCGAAAAGATCCTCTCCCTCGGCTGCATCCTTCATCTTAATGAAGAGGAAGCCTGCCGCCTTAGCCATACTGAAAATGCGCCTGATGCAGCGAAAGTCCTTTTTGCACGCACACTCTCTCCGGTGATCATCACCCTCGGAAAGAGGGGCTGCTGGTATCGTACGGCTTCGGAAGAAGGTCACATCAGCGCACCCTCAGCCAGGCAAAAAGATACGGTCGGTGCCGGCGATGCCCATATCGGGGCCTTAATGGCCTGCCTCCACGCCGGGCTTTCCATGAAGTCAGCCCTGATCAATGCCAATACCGCAGCTGCAAAAGTTGTGGAGAGCGCCGGCGCCGGTCTCGATCCGTCAGTCTTTGCCTCCCTTGATCTTATACGCTCATAAGAAGGTCCAGAAGCACTTTCGCAAAGGCATCCCGGTCCACTCCAAGCACCAGGTCGACATTCCGGTCCGGGAACTTTTTATCAGTGTCCCAATCCGTGACGGTCTGGCCTCTTGTCAGTTTTCCCCCGGTCTCCACATGAACGCCGCACCTGACGATATTGCCGAACAACTCCGGCATAACGGCATAAAGCACGGGGCAGGCATCGTGAACGGCGCAAAGATCATCTTCCTTGACCAGGCTGAGTTTTTTAAGCAGTTCCATGCTTCCGGCATAGACCATTCCCGCCTTGGTGCCGCTGCCCTCGAGGCGGTCGATCTCCTCTTTCGTCAGTCCTGCCTGCATGGTCACATCCAAAGAACACATCACAATGGGGATGCCGCTCTTAAAGACCGCCTCCGCCGCATGGGGATCGGCATAGATGTTAAACTCGGCCGCCGCGGTGATATTTCCTCCCACGTCGGCTCCTCCCATCACAAGGATCCGCTTCAGTTTGTCCTTCAGGTCCGGATACTTGGCCAATGCGATCGCGGCGTTGGTCTGCGGTCCGGTCAGGATCAGTTCAAGTTCTCCCGCATATTTGCAGGCACACCGATACAGGGCATCCCAGGCTTTTAAAGTCTCTTCTTCAGCCCCGGAAGGATCGATCTTTACCTTTCCAAGACCGCTCTGGCCGTGAACATAGGCGGCTCTCACACTTTCAACGATCAGGGGCTTATCCGCTCCCGGAAATACCGGGATATCTTCCCGGCCGCACAGGGACAGAATATCTCTTGAGTTTATAAAAGTCCTGTCAAGCGGAGCATTCCCGTTTACCGCCGAAACCCCTTCAAGCTTAAGTTTACTCTCTTTTTCAAGTGCACATGCAGTCATCAGCGCCAGGGCGTCATCAGCGCCGGTATCCACATCCATCCAGATTCTCGGAATGCTCATATCGGCACCTCCCTTCCGTCGTATGTCTTAAGCGCCTCGATCAGCAGATCTACATACCTGTCCCTGTCAATATCCATCGCGCAGGTAACATTTGGTTTTTTATCGGACCACGGCCTGAAGTCGGCCACTGTCTCTCCTCTGGTCAGTGCTCCGTCCAGTTCGATGTCCACATAGAGATCCCTCATCTTAAAGATCTCCGGATTCGTCAGCACAAGCACGGCGCAGGGGTCATGGACCGGGGCTCCGCTGTAGCCGATCTCCATCGGATAACGGTAAAAGAATTCCAGCCAGCCGGCCACGATATCCGCTGCCTGGTTTCCCACTCCTCGAATACGGGGGAAATCATCCGGCCGGATGATCGCCTTCTCAGTCACGTCAAGGCCGCACATATGCATGGGAATGCCGCTGTTGAATACCAGCCAGGCTGCCTCCGGATCCTCCCAGATATTGTACTCCGCCGCAGGAACCCAGTTCCCGTGGGTGACTCCGCCTCCCATAATGGAGATATGACCGATGTTATGCTTCACTTCCGGATGCATCTTCAAAAGGTTTCCGACGTTGGTAAGAGGACCGGTGGCAATAATGGCAACGGCATCTTTGCTCTCCCGGATCACTTTTGCCATCAGGTCAGGTGCGGCGAGCGCTTCGATCGGGTCAGACGGCTCGGGCATGGCAGGTCCGTCCAGACCGCTCTCCCCGTGCCAGTTCCCGGCCGTTACCGGATCGGCGACCATAGGACGGACGGCCCCTTTCGCAAAGGGAGCATCGATTCCGAGCAGTGTCATGACACGCCTGGCATTATACGTTGTTTTCTCGATCGTCTGGTTGCCGGCCACCGAGCATACAGCCCGGATATCCAGCATCGGGGATGCCTTTGCAAAGACCCAGGCGATCGCGTCATCATGTCCCGGATCCCCGTCCAGGATCACTGGAATTTTATTCATCTTACATCCTTTCGTGTCTTGCCAAAAGAAAATCCCTGACAGGCGGCTTACCTTTTATTCGGGCCGTTAATGTCAGGGATGTTCTTTAAAATGCCGTCAGGCAGTTATGTTTACGACAGCGCGTGATCGTGACGTCTCTTCTCGTTCGAACGCTGGATGAGCGCGAAGACGATCAGAGCCAGGATCGTTACGATATACGGAATCGGTGCCACCAGGTTTGAGTCGACACCGGTAGCGGATACCTTGATGCCGAGCGCCTGGGCAAAACCGAAGATCAGCGCGGCAAACATGGAACCGAGCGGTTCGCCGCCGCCCATGGACTGGGCTGCCAGAGCGATGAAACCACGTCCGGCGACCATATCCAGGGACCAGCCCATGGCATAATACATGGACATATATGCACCGCCCAGACCGGCCAGAACACCGCCGATACCGATGGTGATGAACCGGATCTTATCAACGCTGACACCGACTGAAGAAGCTGCATTGGGGTTCTCACCAACAGAGCGGATATTCAGTCCCAGAGGTGTCTTATAAAGAAGAACGGCTGTCAGCCATACCAGCAGAAAAGCGATATAGGTCAGAATGGAATGTCCTGAGATCACTTTTCCGATCACGGGGATATCCTTGATCAGCGGAATGTTCCAGCTGGGGATCTGGTGGATCTTGGTGATCAGGCCCGTTGTGGAAGCATAGGACTTGCCCTCTGTGGCATTGGTGATGACCTTTACCAGGAACAATGTTCCGCCGGAACCGATCATGTTGACGGCAGTACCGGTAAGGATAATGTCCGTCTTTAGCCTGAATGCGAAGAAACCCATCATCAGTGCTTCCAGGCATCCGATGACCATGGCGCACAGAACGCCGATCCACCACTGTCCGGTCCAATAAGCTGTCAGGGAACCGAACAGGGCACTCATCATCATAATACCTTCAAGACCGATATTGGAGACACCGCCCTTTTCACCGATGACTGCCGCCAGCGTAGCCAGCAGAATCGGTGTCGCGATACGGAAGATCGAGAAGAAGAAAGCAGTTGTAAAAATATTCATACTTATGCGTCACTCCTTTCTCCGGATGCCTTGGCTTTGGCAGCCATCTCTTCCTGGGCACTCTTGATAACCAGTTTCTGACGATAACCGGACAGGAACTGCTGCGCTGCAAAGAACAGGAAGATAACTGCCTGGATGATATCGATCAGCTGGGCAGGCACGTTCGCGTTCGTGGACATCAGCGAGCATCCCTTTGTCAGATAGGACATGAAAAATGCTGCCAGCGGGACAAAGATCGGATTGTTGCCGGCCAGGATAGCGACCGTGATACCGGTCCACCCGTATCCGGGAAGTGCCGACCAGTTATAGTACTCGTAGCGGCCAAGCATCTCGATGCCGCCGCCCATACCGGCAAGGAAACCGCCGATGACCTGGCACAGGATGATGATCAGCGGGACATTCATTCCGGAATACATAACGAACGGCTGGTTGATGCCGGTCATGCGGATTCCGTAGCCCCATCTGGTCCTGTACATAAAGAACCAGCACACGATCACTGCAAGGATACCGATCGCCCAGCCCCATGAGAAGCGGGAACCGTTGTCGATGATCTGCGGCAGGATCGCGTTTTTCCTGAACGCGTAGGTCTGAGTAATGCCCTTGCTCCTGTCAGCCAGATAGCTGTTCATCAGGAAGTTCAGAACATACATGATCACGTAGTTCAGCATCAGTGAGTTGACCATCTCACTCACGCCCAGCTTCGCCTTCAGTACTGACGGGATCAGCATCACGATACCGACAGCAAGACCGCCTGCCAGAATGGCAACGATGGGAAGAAGCGGACCGGGCAGCGGGCAGTAGATCGCGACTACTGCGGTAACAAAGGCACCCAGCATGATGCCGCCCTCTGCGCCCAGGTTGAACTGGTTGGCAGCAAACATGATGCAGGTGGCCAGACCGGTGAACATGATCGGAATCATGCCCGCAAGGATATCACAGAAATTCTTTGTTGCAAATTTACCGCTCTTTTTAAACAGCGGCCTGATCAGCATCTGCTGCAGCGCCGAGAGCGAGTTTGAAAGCTTTGCGCCGAAAGTAGCGCCGTCCGCGCTGACAAAGATCAGTAAGAAAGCAACCGCAAGTGCGATGCCCAGAGCTGCCACGGCACGGACAATACTGAATTTCAGACTGTTCTTCTTACTCATGGCATACCCTCCTGATCTCTTCCGGTGACTGATGATCGATACCGAGCATGTACCGGCCCATCTGTTCATCAGTCAGCGATTCGGTGTCTTCAAAGTATGCGGCGATCTTACCGCCGTGCATGATGATCAGACTGTCAGACAGCTCCATGACCTCATTCAGGTCGGCCGATATCAGCAGGACCGCAATGCCGGACCTGGACAGTTCGACCAGTTTTTTCCGGATAAACTCGGTGGCACCGACGTCGATACCGCGCGTAGGCTGATCGGCAATGATCAGCACGGGATCATTCGAAAACTCTCTTGCAACGACGACCTTCTGGATATTGCCGCCGGACAGGGACCCGATCGCCTGCTGGGCTGATTTACAAAGCACGGTATAATCCTTGACCAGCTGCTCGCTCTCTTTATGGATCGCGCTCATATTAAAGAGCGGCCCGTTGTTGAAGCGGGGATCGCCGGCGCGGTCGCTGATCATGTTCTCTTCGATCGTGGCGGAAGAAGCAATACCATAAAGCATGCGGTCCTCCGGCACCAGTGAGATATGATGTTCACGAAGCTGGCGCTGGTTCATTCCGATCGTGGAGACACCCTGAACCTCGATCGTACCCGCATTGGGAACTGCGAACCCGAACAGGGAGTCGACCAGTTCTTTCTGGCCGTTGCCCTCGACACCGGCAATTCCGAGGATCTCTCCCTTTCTCACGGAAAGAGAGATCTTGTCGAGCATCTTCTTGCCCCACTCATTGACAAATTCTACATCGCGGATCTTGAGCACTTCTTCTCCGGGCTCAGCCTTCGGTTTATCCACTTTCAGGATAACGTCACGGCCGACCATCAGTCTCGAGATCTCCTGCGGAGTGACATTTTTCGTCTCATGGATGCCCATTGACCGGCCTCCGCGCAGAATGGTCATCCTGTCCGTGATCTCCATGATCTCATTGAGTTTGTGTGAGATGAAGATCAGCGTATAACCCTGTTCCTTCAGGTTTTTCAGCTCAGCGAAAAGTTCGGTCGTCTCCTGCGTGGTCAGCACAGCCGTCGGTTCATCCAGGATCAGGATTCTGGCTCCGCGGACAAGCGCCTTTAAGATCTCCACCTTCTGCTTCATGCCGACGGGGATATCCATCACCTTCGCATTGGCATCTACCGGCAGGTTAAAGCGCTTTGAATATTCCTCCGTGATCTGCACTGCATGGTCGTAATCGATCAGCATGCCGCTCTTGGTCGGCACCATGCCAAGAACCATGTTTTCTGCAACTGTCAGGGAAGGTACGAGCATGAAGTGCTGATGCACCATGCCGATACCTTTTGAGATAGCCACTGTCGGTGAAGACAGTTTCACGACCTCGCCGTTGACCAGTATCTCGCCCTCGGTCGGCTGCTCCAGACCGAACAGCATCTTCATGAGCGTTGATTTTCCGGCGCCGTTCTCTCCCATCAGCGCATGGATCTCACCTTTTTTTACGTTAAAATTAACGTCCTGGTTGGCCACGGTACCGTTGGGATATACTTTCGTGATACCCTTCATCTGAATGGCATATTCATCGCTCATTCAAACACC
>JBGUOI010000274.1:0-2248 GCA_045118075.1 Porcincola sp.
GTACGGCTCTACGTTGTACACAGGGACTATAACTGAAATCATTCACAACAACTCTCCATTTGATCTGTCCACTGGTATCTGATGACCAACCCGTGTGGGCATCGCTCTATCTACCCACCCAATGATATTTAGCAGATGTCCCGTTTCGTTATGTGGGACTACCCAATGTATATGAGGCAGATAGAATCTACTGCCTCATGCATGTGCGGCAGATACAATCTACGCACCTTATTCATATTCAGCCGATACAAACTACCCACCTGATTCATATTCAGCCGAGGCGAGGACAATCAGAGGAAGCACCTGTGAATGATGTCAATAATCACGTCCTGCTGCTCCGGAGTCATCTTGTTATCGCTGGGAAGACACAGCCCTCTGCGGAAAATGTCCGCTCCAACATCCACGGAACCCCCTGCAATATAAGCATTTGTGCGGCCTCTGCCGTTGCCCTCAGCGGTGATGAACGGATTCGTCCTGTAGATCGGCTGCATATGCATGGGCTTCCAAATCGGACGGCCTTCCGCATTGAAAGCAGCAATAGCATCCAGAATCTCCTGCGGACTGCTCTTTCCGCTTTCACTCTTATACAGATAATCCTGCTCACCGCGCACCATCGGAGCCATAGCGTGTTCATCGATGATGCAGCAACTAAGCCAGAAGTTAGGAATCGACTTCTCCCTGTCCCAAGGATTCATCTTAACTGGCAGATCAGCCAGACCTTTTTCATACCGCTCCCAGATCGCTCGTTTCTGATCCAAATGCTCCCCGAGGTATGGTATCTGGCCACGGATAATACCAGCGATGATATTGCTCATACGGTAGTTGTAGCCGATCTCTTCATGCTGATACCACGGTGCCGCTTCACGGCTCTGAGTAGACCATTTACGGACTTTCTCCGCATCTTCTTTAGAATCAGTCAGGAACATTCCGCCGGCCGACCCGGTCAGTATTTTATTCCCGTTATAGCTAATCGCGTTGTACGACCCGAGCGTCCCTGTTTCAACCCACTGGCCGTGAAGCTTATACTTAGCCCCTAATGACTCAGCAGCGTCCTCAACAATCAGGGCTCCATGCTTGTTGCAGATGCTCTTTATTTCTTCCATTTTTCCAGGAGTGCCATAGAGGTGAGCAACAACAACGAGCTTTACATCCGGGTACAGCTCAAACGCCTTTTCCAGGGCTTCTGGACTCATGTTCCATGTATCGTACTCAGTATCAATGAAAACTGCTTCACCATCTTCGTATCCGACCGGATTTATTGAGGCGTCGAACGTACAATCACTGCAAAAGGCCTTTTTTCCTTCAAGCGTTCCGTGATTTGGACGAGCCTGGCCATACAGTTTTTCACCCGCAAGTTTAGTTGCAAGATGAAGCGCGGCAGTGCCACATGACAGAGCAACAGCATATTTGCAATTGAGATACTCCGCCATTTGTTTTTCAATTTCATTTATATTTGCTCCGACGGTGCTTACCCAGTTCGTCCGAATAGCCTCGTCCACCCATCTCTGCTCATCACCATGCATAGTGGGACTCGACAGCCATACTTTCGATTTGAAAGGTTCGATTCCCGCGAATCTCGGATCATTTAGTAAGTCATACATTTAGCTTCCTCTTTTCTTCCCAACCAGACATTTCAGATTACCGCAGGATAACCCAATAGCATGTTTCAAACCAACATACTCAGCCATAGCTTTTTCCAACGCGTCAATGTTTGCTCCAACAGTGGATACCCAATTGGTTCGGATAGCTTCGTCCACCCACCCTTGCTCGTCTCCATGCATGGTTGGGCTTGAAAGCTACACTTTTTGATCAAATGACTCGATGCTTTTGAATCAAGGATCATTTCTGAAGTCCATGAGTGCTTCCTTTCTTCCTGAAGAAGGCTTCAACGATTACACATTGAACACCGATCGCTGTTTCCATCTCACATAAGTTCTTATCTTTTAAACGGCAGATAGCCCATCGTCTTCACCCGAAAACAAATGAGCTATGCCTTCTCTTTATATTGCGATCAGTTTTTGCTGCATCGCAGCTCTCTGCTTTTCATAGGCGCTTCCTTTTTCTTCCGTTCCATGTTCACCGGCAGGATGATAGGTATCTACAACTTCCGCTACCAGATCACGAATATCTTCCCGGTCCTCATAAGCCGCTTCCATCAGGCCCTTTAATTTAATGAGGAATTTATCTTCATCAAATGCGATTGGTGCCCCAATATTGATTAAGGAATTGGAGGTTTTCTTGAGACCCT
>JBGUOI010000275.1:0-2436 GCA_045118075.1 Porcincola sp.
CTATCACCGATGCAGATGGATCTGGTCGATAGAGGGATCAGAAAAAGTCTTGGACTTGACAACGAACCGGAATAAGATGACGCTTCATAGAGGTGAAATCCTTTTTACCGGAATTGACATCCTAAACAAAACAATCAAAACGAAATACACTGGCGGCAGGTAAGAAATCATACCTCCGCCTGTTTTATTAGATGGAGGTATGAAATGCAAGCCGTAATTCATGTTGGCGAAGAGAGCGAACCGTATGTAAAGCTCCTCGTCCAGAAAAGAGTCGATCTCGCAATAAAGATCGTAGAGACCTGGCAGACAGAACAGCTGAAAGCTCTTCTCACTGAATGGAAGAAGGACCATCCGGCTGAATTGAAGGCTGCATAGGTCACGGAGGCATCTGTGCCTCCATGCGAAGGAGGTAATTCGAAATGAGAAGACGAAGGACTGCCGCTATGGGTGAAGACACCCGGAAGGTAGCCATCTACACCCGAAAATCTGTTATCACAAACAAAGGTGACAGTATCGGCGTACAGCTGAAACAGAGTGCTGATTATGCTATGAGCCAGCTGAAGCTGCCGGAAGATTATGAGTTTGAACAGTACAGTGACAAAGGCCTGAGTGGCTACTATGCTGACAGGCCTGATTTCCAGAGAATGCTCCATGATATTGATTCCGGCAAGATCCGGGCTGTTGCCTGTTACAAGCTGGACCGTATCAGTCGTAAAACATCGGATCTGATGAGACTGCTGGAGTATCTGGAAAAGAACGATGTCGTCCTTCTTGTCTGCTCCAACAACATCAATACCCAGATCAGCACATCCAAGATCATCATCCAGGTGCTCGCGATCATCGCTGAGTTTGAGCGCGATATTCTGACAGAACGTATTCAGGATAACCTGATGGAACTATCCAAGGATGGACGCTGGATGGGCGGACAGACACCGACCGGATTTGACAAGCAGAGAGTTGCAACCGGCAGCGGAAAAAACAAAAGCGCTGTCAGTTTTCTTGTCCCGATTCCGGAACAGCGGGAACAGGTTCAGCTGATTTTTAAAAAGTTTCTGGAAACACGATCATATAACCGGACAAAGGTTTACATGAATGAAAATGGCTATGTTACCAAGAACGGACTTCCATACCGTATGCGGGCTATCAGCGATATTCTTCATAATCCGGTATATTGTACAGCTGACCCGACTTCTTATCAGTTCTTTTTTGACAACGGTGCCAATGTTGCGGGAAACATTGAAGATTTCGATGGAAAGCATGCATTAAGCGGTTATAATAAAACCGACCACGTAAAAGACGAACATGAAGATTCGACTTTCTTCAATCCAAAGTTCACGCAGCTCTCTTTCCGGAAGCCAATTAACGATTGGATCATATCAGTTGGAAAGCATGAGCCTTTTATTTCTTCGGAAGACTGGATCGCTGCACAGCAACTGATGAAGGACATCGAAGAGCAGCATAATCGCCCGCACCGTGCGACTAACGCTTTACTTTCAGGCTTGATGATCTGTCCGAAATGCGGCAAAGTCCTGAATGTGGTTTCTGAATCCGGTCGCTGGACCAGAGGAAGACCTCGTTTCAAGTACGTATGCCCCGGACATCGAAAAAAGGAATGCGATTACCTGGCTGTTGATGGCGTTAAGCTGGATGATCAGGTGGTGAGACAGCTCGCTGCCTTAGTGGATGAGCAGAAGGAGACTTATTTCAAGCTGATTGAAGCAAGGATCCGGGAGCTTACAAGATCAGATGCTTCGGAACGTGAATACCAGGAAACGAAGAAAGATATCGAAAAGATCAAAGCGGATATTGCTGCACAGATCAGGAACTTGCGTGAAGCAGATGACGTTCTCAGGAAATTCATCCAGGGTGATGTGACAGAGATGTCCGCAGAACTTAGCCGGAAAGAAGCGGTTTTGCTGAAACTTGAAGAGGAACGCGGTGATAATTCACAGACCATCGAGGATCTTTCTCAGGTCAAGAAAAAACTGGCGGACTTCAAGGAATCATGGAAGATGGCAACACCGGAAGAACTCATGTCAATGGTCCGGGCGGTCGTCGAAAGAGTCTACGTTGTCTATGAAGACGATGAACCTATTGCTCACATATTTTTGAAAGGTTGTATCAAGGAAGACTACACCAGCTTCTTTGATACAGCTGGTTACATACCTTTTACTGGCAATGGGGTATTAAAGGTCAATTTGTGTGTGATTCAGCACCATGAAAATGACGCAGAAGAAGAAATACACACACAAATGACGCAACCGGACAAGTATCGGGAACTGTATCCACACCTTTGCCGGAGTGCAGCTCCGTGCAGAGTGCAGCAGGCAGATGAATCAGCTTCGTATCCGCTATGGCAAAGACTACGAGCAGCCGACCGCTGTGCCGATGTTGACCTGGTAGACCTTTTCGGCCTCCTTCACGCCGGGAAGGGCG
>JBGUOI010000276.1:0-42357 GCA_045118075.1 Porcincola sp.
TCCCGGTATCTGCCCTGCCCCGTAGTGATCCGAAAGCCTGGCGTTAAGAGCTGCCATGCTGACTGATGCGGTTACGGAACGTATATAGGATTGAAGCGCCGCTTGCTGGGCAGCCAGAGCCTGGGGACTGATCTTTGACCAGTCATAGAGGTTTCCCACATTACTGGCCGGAATAATCGCATCCCCGGCTTTTGCCAGAGTATTAAGCATCGCTCCGTCCGATTTTCGAACGAGATATTCCAGGTTGCCGTACTCATCCATCCAGGCAAAATCAGTCGAAAGCCTCCTGGTTCCGGAGGCGTGTCCGGTCGCCTTTTTAACATTAGCGCTGACGGAAACGGCCGCTCCGCTTTTCAGGCCGCTAAGGCTCTTAAGCTGGGAGACCACCTTCGCCACTTCATCCGACGCTGTTGATTTGATGTTTTTGGCCAGGTTTAAGATATCTTTGCTGATATCTTTAGTCAGGCTCTTTCGCTCGCTTTGGTAGGTTTTCTTTAAGTTATTCAACTCTGTGGTCGTTGTCTTTTTAAGAGCATCGATCTCATTGCCGGTGGTTTTCTTATGAGCGTTGATCTCCTTGGAAGCTTCCTTTTTCAGCTGCTCGATCGCTTTATTCGTTTCTTTCGCAGCCTTCTCAATCTCTTCTTTCGCTGTCTGCTTAAGAGCATTCCGCTCGACCGTCGCGTTTTGCTTAAGCGCAGCGATCTCGGTTTTGACTTCCTGCTGTAAATCCCGGTTCTCTGAGACTGCCTGTTTCTGGGCAAAGGATGCTTTTTCGGTGTACGCCCGGTTATAGGCTCTCAGCTCCTCGTCCGATAGCATCGACAGCGCATGGATCGCCGCGGACTGCTGGGGACCCTGCGCAGAAAGCTCCTTCATCAGGTCGTCGCTGAGAATCCCCCGGCTTCCAAGCTTATCTAAGGTCCTTGACCAGTCCTTTAAGCCCGCCACCTGAGACTGCAGGTTGAAAAGAAGCTCCTGCCCCTTTTGAGACTTTGATTCAAAGGCTTCGAAAAGACTAAAGGAGCTCATCAGCTCATCACGTCTTTTCTCCACCGCGCTCGCATACCGGTCATTTGCAGCCTGAATATCGGAAGCGAGTTTTTCTTCGATCTTTTTCAGGTCTTTAGCCAGCTGATCATTGATCGATTTACGCTCTTTCGCTAAAGCTTTCTGCTCGCTCTCGATCTCCCTGGACAGCTGCTCATTGATCTTTTTGATCTCATCAGCCAGTTCATTTTGCATGTCTTTGATCTTTTCGTTACGATCTGCAACGATCCGGCTTCGCTCTTCGTTATACTGTTTCGTTAAATCTGTCAGCTGTTTTTCATAGCTTCCCTTTGCCTTTAAATATTCCTGATCGGCTTTCAACCGGTCAGCCGTTCCCTTGGCATAGTGCTTTCTTATCTCCTGCCAGTACTGCACGGAGGCTTTTGCCGATAAGTCATAATAGGTCGTGACCGCATCGTACATCTCCCCGGCCACCGCCTGCGTTCCGATCTGGGATTTCAGATCCTTGATCTTCTTCGAGGCATCGTACCAGGCCTGGGTACCCTTTCCGACAGACTTTCGGACTCTCTCCCAATAGCTTATGGTGGCCTTTTCCGATACCTCATACATCGCGGACACATTGGAAAGATATCCTTCCGCTGCTTTTAAGATCTCATCCGAATAGGTTGAAACATCCTTTTTGACGGTTTTCCCCTTATCGTCTTTCGTATATTTGGAGATTCCGAACCGGATCTTCATCTGCTGGTTGGCGAGCTTTTGCCAGCCGTAGGTGAGATCCTGTGCCCACTGATCAACGACAGACCCGATCTTTTTCTTGTTTTTGTAAAGCCAGGCCGCGTAAGAATACAGCGTCCGGTTCATCTGGGCCTGGGCTTGCTCTACAACAAGCGAAGTGCTTTGTTTGATACCGAAAGCCAGACCGGCGCCTAACTGTTTACCGACCTGGTCACGCATCACTCTTGAAGGAGACTTGATGGCCGCTTCCCTTTTAGCTGCAGCAACAGCGCCTCTTACCGCAGTAGCCGCCGTATTGGCGATCATGCTGGTTGTAGAAGCCAGACCGCTGTTGATACCGGCGCCCATCTGATAACCGACACTGTAAAAACTGCTTGTCCAGCTCGCTGCTGCTGACTTAGCCCGGCTGGCGATGTCTCCGCCGGCGCCGGCAGCCGCGCTGTTCTGACTGGCAAGACCGGAAACGAAGTGGCTTCCGGAACTCTGACCCGCCTGCGAGAAGTTGACCGCTCCGTCTCCGGCTGAGGTGGCGGAGTTGGTTACCATCGCTTTGGCCGCCAGCTGTGCCACGCCCTGGTAAGCAATGATTCCCTGCACATAGCTTCTTCCGGCTGTCGTACCGGCGCTGTCCATGGCTTCGGCCGCTGTGTCTGCTGCTTCGACCGCCGCATCGGTCACATCGGAAGCCGCTCCTTCTACGGTATCTGAACTCTCCGATAATCCGGAAGCAACGCCGGATCCCAGCTCCTCACCGGCGCCGGAAGCATTCGCCTTAGCCGTTGACGAATCGGTCTGAGAAATCAGGTTTAACAGTTCCATATAGGCTTGCTGTGTTCCCGGCCCGCCTGCCTTGATCTTCTTAGCGATGCTCTCCGGGATATCCACGCCAAGTGCGCTGGCGTTCTTTAAAAGCTGCTCGCCCTGACTTTTGACAGCAGCGTTCAGCTGCGCCGTAGCCGACCTGACCGCTTCCTCAGGGGTATCACTCTCCTTAATCGAATCGGCCAGTCCTTCCGGGATCTTCGCTCCGGCATCGATTGCGCTTTGTTTGGCGATCTCAAACTCGGAAAGGATTTCTTCCGATACATCCTCTCCTACGGATCCCAGCGCTTCATTTACCGCCGCGGAAAGGCCGTCCCACTCATCGACCGTAGAGCCAAGCTCTCCCAGTCCCAACTGGATCGCCACCTCATTCATGGCCATCACAGATGAAACCTTATCCTGAATATCCATCGCTTCACTGTACTTACTCATGATCTCGGCGACTTTTTCCGGATTGGCATTTTCCCCTTCCAGGGAAGAAGCCAGTTCCTGAGCCACTACCGCTCCCTGGGTGCCAAGGTCCTGTAAGTATTTTAAAAACTCCGGAGTGATTTCTTTTCCCAAGTGCCGAGTAATTGTCCGGAGATTGTCCGAGTAATTGGCAAATCCCTCGATCTGGCTCTCGAAGGCGTTAAGCATCGCCTGCATGCCTTTTTCGCTATCGACGCTCCATTCCTCGAAGGCATTGATGGAAAACGCGCTCTTTGCGCTTTCCTTGGCCCCCTCAAAGGCCTGTTTAATCCGGTCGGAGGCTTCCTCGGAGGCTTTTGCGACCGCTTCAATTCCGGCTGCGTCCAGGCCTTCTACGGTTTCTTCCAAGGCCTGCATAGCCTCATCCGTATCATCTGCAGCGGTAACAACCGTCCCAAGCGCTGTGGTCATAGTGGCCGCACTTTTTTGTACGTTCTCCTGCTCTTCGTTTTGGTCCGAAAGAGCCTCCCTTACCTCTCCGGCCGCCTCTTCCTGCGAGCGCATCTGCTCATTTGCCCGGCTGGCAGCCTCCTCATAGGCATTCATGTTATCCGAGGCCAATGCTACCTGTTCATCTGCTTTACGAAGTGCGTCGTTGGCCTCCCCTACGGCCAGCACCTGGTCCCACGTCACGGCATTTACAAGAGCCATGGCACCGGCATCGGTAACCGAAGAGGAACTTGCCTGATCATACGCATCCGCCAGTTCCTGAAAAGTGGTAAAGTTCGTTCCGGCGCTTTCATTGATTTCGCTAAGCTGTGCATTTAAAGCATCCTGCGCCATTGTCTGCTCTACCGTTGCCTGCGCCCAGGCCTCGGTAGCTGTTGCGGAAGCTTTAACATAAGCCTGCTGCCGGATTGCGAGTTTTTCCGAATCGATCAGGGTTTCGAATTGCTCTTTGGTCATGGATAGCTTCCCTGAGGTTTCATCCCAGGCAGCTCCGATTTCCGGGATCAGTCCGGCGAGCTCCGAGATGGCGTTCTTTACCTTGAAGGAGGTAAAGCTGTCCATCCCCTCGGATACTTTCTCTTCACTTGAAAGGACTTTTTCCAATGCCCCGGTGATGCCTTCCGTATTTATCTCGCTGCCGGCAAAGTCCGCGATCTGCTGCGCCGCATCGGAAGCGCCTTTTTTGATCTTGTCAAAGAACCCTTCTCCGCCTTCACCGGTCAGCTTTCCGGCTACCTCACCGACATTGGTTGCCAGGCCGGAAGCATCCGCATCCCCGAGACCGGAAACGGCATCGCTTGTCTCCTTGGCGGAAGATTTAATCTTTTCCAGGCTCCCGTCTTCCCTGGATACTTTTCCCTCCAGATCACTGAGGTTGGTTTCCAGGCCGGAGGCATCTGCGTTTCCGATCTCTTCTACCGAAGACTTTGTCTGTAAGGCCGCCTTATTGATTTCCGATAATGATCCGCCCTCTCCGGTTACTTCCTCACTTAGAGTGCTAAGAGAAGTCCCGAGCGCGGACGGATCCGCCCCGGCCAGCTCCAATATCCCTTCTTTGACCGTCTGGGCTTTTTGTTTGATCTTTTGCAGGAAACCGCCCGGTCCGGCGATCTTATTCGATTCGCTTTTGGTGGAGGTCGATAAATCGGATAAGCTCTCTCCGTTAAGTTCATCGATTCCGTCTGCCGCATCGGAGGCTCCTTTGCCGATCCTGGTGAGCGACCCGTCTTCTCCGGCCATGTCACCGGCTGCATCAGCCGTTTTCTTTGCAATCGCCGACGGGTCCTTGCCGATAAAGATCCCATACTTTGAATCGGCATCGGAGATCACACCGGCCAGGTTTGCGATTTTCGCCGCATCCGCTTCCCCGGCGCCGGCTGTATCGGAGGCGTCTTTTAAGCTCTTTTGCACGCTCTTGTGCATCGCCTCGATCTGGCTGTTAAATGCTTCCATCTCCGTCTTCTGCGGAGACAGGAAGGAAGTGATCTTACTGATTGCTCCGGTCGCAAACGAGACGATCCCGCTAAGCGGCCCGGAGATATAGTTATACAGCGCGACTGCAAGACCCTCCAGCGCCGAGTTCATCTGTGTAACTTTTCCAGCCAGGTTATCCTGCATGGTTTCGGCCATTGATGAGGCCGCGCCGTCTGCGTTTTCAAGTTCCGTTTTATAGCCGCTGATGGCCTGCATTCCTTCCCCAAGGGCCAGGTTAACACCCTGAAGGGATTTCTTTTGAAAGACGGCAGACAGCGCCTCCGCCCTCTCCGTTTCGGACATGTTGGCCGTCGCGGCCTCCACATCGATCATGATATCGGTCAGATCCCGAAAGTTCCCTTCCGAATCGGCCACCGCAACAGAGGTATCTCCGATGGTGATCTGCCCGTCTTTCATATGTTTGACCATATCGCTCATCATGGAGTTTAGCGCCACGCCGGCCCGGCTTCCTTTTAAGCCCTGGTTGGCAAAAGCCTCCAGGAAGGCCGTGGTGGTCTCCACGCTCTGGCCGTTGGCTTTCGCATTGGCCGCGCATCCGGAGAAGGCTTCTCCAAGCTGAGCGGTGGTCGTGTTACTGTGCGCCTGAGCGTAAGCCAGTTCATCGACAAGCTTTCCGGCATCCTTGGCTTCCAACCCAAAGGCCGAAAGGTAATCGGTCACCAGATCGGAAGCGGCCGCCAGGTCCATGTCGGAAGCAGCTGCCAGGTTGACCACGCCGTCGATCGCATCAATCGACTGGGCAGCGTCATACCCGGCCAGGGCCATGTAGGAAAAAGCCTCGCCTACCTGGACCGCTGAAAACTTAGTCGAAGCTCCCAGCCTTTTCGCTTTGGTGCCCATCGCCTCTACCTCGGAGGCCGATGCTCCGGACAGCGCTTCTACCTTGGACATGACCGCTTCGAACTCCGAGCCTGTGGAAACGACCTCTTTGGCCGCATCTGCTGCCGCCATCCCAAGACGGCGAAGCACCGAGGCGCCGAGATCCACGATCTTATTCTTGATCATGGAAGAGAGGGAGATATTCATCTCATCCGTGCTTCCCTTTGCCTCATCCACTTCCCGGCCAAACCGGTCAATCGAGGTGGCCGCTCCGGTGGCGGACGCCTTGGCTTCCTCCAGGTACTGATTATTCTTATCAAGGGCTTTACTGTTGGCTTTAAGATCGCTTTCCGCTTTACTGATCTGGGTATTCCAGGAAGTGACGTTTCCTTCCGCTTTCTGGTACTCCAGGGCCTGATCGCTTACCTTTTTACGAAGCGCCTCGACAGCTTTTTGCTGTTCCTTGTAGGCCTGAGACGAGGTATTCCCCGTCCTCTCCATCTGTTTAAGCTCCCGCTCGGCCTGCTCTAATTCCTTCTGGTATTTATCCAGGGCCTTCGCTGTCAGCTCATAATTTTTCTTAGCATGTTCCTGGCCGCTTTTGGCTTCATTAACCACCCTGGTTAACGCTTCCTGCTTGGCCTTAAGCGCTTCTTCCTTTTTGGTGAGCGCTTCGATACTGTTAGCATTGGAGTCATATTCACGCTGCAGGTTCTTTAATCCCTGCTCACACAGCTTTGCACTTTTTTGTGCATTCTTTAAGGCATTGGAGAAAGCCTTCTCGCCATCTAGCGCGATCACTATGCCTATCTTTCCTGCCATAGCCATCACTCCTTTCCGACAAGAAAAAAGGCCCTGCAGCGCTTGGCTACAGAACCTTTCATTTACAAGGTATTATTCAATTTTTTTCAGTTCTTTAATGTATCAATGCTATTACTGTTCTCGTACGTTCTTTTTTAGAACTCGATAAGCTTTTCCCTACCGAACTTTATGGAAACGTGTCACAAAAAAGCCAACCCACTGATTGAACATAGTTTTTCGCGAAGCACTTTGCAAAAGTTAGATTATTTTTATAGCTTCCTCAATTCCTTCTTGAAGCAATGCCTCTTTATCTATTTTTAAACTCTTTGTTAGTGGAAAATACTTTTGAGGATCACGAATCTTAACGTATAAAGTAAACCCCTTCCCACATTCTTTTATCACTCTGGATTTTAGTGCTTCTAATATTTTTTCTTTATCTAATTTCTTTACCGGTTGCATGATGATATGGGACACATACTGCTTTTCACCATATTTTATAGTTTTAACAACAGCAATGTTTTTATAATCCCTACTTACCGCATCATCTATACGGAATTCATATTGCTCTGCAATTGGTTCACGTATACGGTCTTTAATTGTTATTAACCCTCTTTCATCAACATAACCGTAGTTTTTCATGTCTGCGCGCTTAATGCCTTTATAATCCTTTATATAGAACTGTGCTGTCGCCTCAGGATCATGGTTGTAATACTGCATATTGCAATCCGACAAAACGGTTACTCTTCCTATCTCATATGGATCTGCATATGTACCGTCTTCACGAAGGATTTTAACATCAACAAAATCATATGTTGACATGCCTATAGGATCTTTTCGGTTTTTTCTCAGTAAGCTTTTATTAAATAGACTCCTATGTATTCTCATAAATATGCTTCCAACTTCGCATTCTCCTCCAGCAACCGACATCATCGCTAGTCCAACGGGCAAAGTAATCGTTTTATTTTGAGATACTTTAATGCGACGACCTGCATGCGCAGCCCTAAGAAACCTGTTACATAACGCCTCTTCTCCAGGGCCAAACCCTTCTCCAACTGCAAAATTGAATATTGCATCCTCAATCCTGTAATTCCTATATTTCGGATTGCAGAAATATTTCAAGGCCAATATGTTCCACCCACCACAAGAACCAAAGTTCAAATTGCCATGATTGATTTTTAAACCTATAGGAAAATATCTCCCATCGTCAATAGGATCAAGCATGTTTAGCCCATTCTTCATCAGATTATCTGACAAAGCTGATAAAACATAGCTGTTAGAATATGCTGGGATATTAGAATAAGTGCTTAGATTTCCCATATTGGGTAAGCCAGACACTTCACTGTCATGATACCTGGCCATGGTAATGTAGTGTCTATTAGAATGTACTATTCCTTTAGGATTACCAGTGGTTCCGCTTGAATATGTTACTGTAAAAATCGTATCTAGTCCTGATGGCTCTTCAACTTTTCCTTTATACTCCGACGACAAGCACAGTAACTTATCTATATCAATAATGTTAGAATATGTATTTTCAATACGTTCTATTTCGTCACTATTTGTTTGATAATATTTTTTGCAGTATTTGTTGTATGTTGTGCGATTTTTAGCTGACCGCATCACCGGAATAACCACAAAAGTATAATTTCCTAAATCCCGAACTAGGGGTTCTAACTTTTGAAGCTTATTATCCTGAATAAATACATACTTTGAATCGCAATTTTTCAAAATAGTATCTTTAATATAGTCAAGTGAAAACTTTTCACATACGAGGTTAATTGTTGCCGCTGTAATATTTGCTGCCCCGATCAAATATGTATACTCCGGTGTTCTATCCATAAAAGAAACAAACTCTGTCCCTCTGGCAATACCAATGTACCTTAATAGTCTTGCCCATTGAAAAGAACTCCATACAAACTCACTCTTGCAAATATCATTATCTACAAAATATTTGAATACTATTACGGACAGTTCAGGGAAGGTAGCAGCAAAGGATTCATAATCAATCGTTTTCTCCAGATTTGCAAAAATGTCATCTGCAAGTTTATTGTCCCTTATTAATTCTCTAATCCATGAATGATTGCGATTCTTCTGAATTTCATTCAGGATCCGCGTCTGTCTGTCTGTCTGTCTGTCTGTCTGTCTGTAGGAAGCATATTTTTCTCCTCCACAATGTCAAGCGTTATTTTCGCTTTTTTTCTGGTAATAACACCTTTAGAAATTATATATTATTCTTTTCCGATCGCCAATATTTTTCTAAAAATGGCTCATGAAAACAGAAGAACAGATGAACGTATAACAGACCCGGCATTTTCACGGCAATGCATCAATTGTATTTTCCCCTGGTTTTTTAAGCCCCTTAAGCTCCATGAACTGCTCATATAACAAAAAGAACTTCCGGGGAGTCATCGAAAGGACCTCCGCCTCCCGAAATCCCAGCATGTTCATCCCGACAAAAAGGAGCCACGGGATGTTTAATTTCTCGGGCTCCCCGTCAGGTTTGGGTCATCATCCTCTTCTCTTTCCGGCATTGAAAGGCCATAAGAGACCAGGATCATGCCCGTTAGCTTGTTGACAGATGGTACGTCTAAGAGGTCTTTTAGCTGATCGGCGCTTGGAACCTCCCGATCAAGGCCCTCCCGCCGCACTTCATCTGCCATCAGAACGGTTAGAAGATACACACAGGTATCGTACCGCATTCGCTCATCAAAGAGCTGATCCATCACTTGCTGCAGCGGAAGATCATAATGATCCTGGATGATGTCCGCCGCGGCGATGCTCATAAATATGTGCCATACCTGTCCTGAAATTTCGACATCTATCCCCCTGGGCTGGACATCACTCATGTGGATCTCCCTCCTTCTTTACTTAAGGTGTCGTCGTAATACCGACCAGACCGTTAAGATACGTCTTGGCAGCTTCCAGCGTATCGAACTCTTTCTCCTGCTTCCAGGTACCGTCATCGAGCGGTACCGCTTCACCCTCCAGGGTGATATGACCAAAGGTTGTCGACTCCTGCTTGGTGGCGTTCTCATCGTTGGGCTCACTAAAGAGAACCTTCTTGTAGAACTTTGCTCTCCATTTCTTACCGGAAACTCCCACCGCTCCGACACCGACATACGGTGCTTCATCATCGGTCGAATACACCAGCTCTCCCTCGGTCAGGGTGTGTCCCAGGAGCATTGCAAAGATCTCCAGATCATCATTGGTAAGCTCCACCGAAAGCGCCGCTCCCAGGGTCTCATTTGAAACCTCCACACATCTGTCATCACCAAAATCCTTCACGCTCGACTTATTGGGCGTGCCGTTAAAGGCCGCAACCGGCGCTAAATACTTACCTCCGGTATAATTGCCGTTTTCGCCGAGCAAACCAAACACCGCATAGCGGATCCCCTTTTTTGCCATTTGTTATTCCTCCTCTTTGTAAACCGTCTCTACATAGCTGCATTCGAATACGATGTGGCGTGTCATCGTATCGTTCTCCTCTAAAACGACCACTTCCGGCCAGGTAAAACCGGCTAAGAAGAGCTGATAGCGTATCCGGTTCTTCTCCTTTTGGAAGTTCTCTTTTAAAGGCATAAAAAAATGAACCTGGATGGTTACTTCATTGCATCCTGGTTCATCATCTCCAAAGTCCGCTCCGTGATCCGAAGCGTAGTTATAGGTAAAATACTTCTTCTCATTTCCTTCGTACCGTCTCGGGACTTTGGGATAGGAGAAGCCCGATAATGCGATTAAAACCGCCTCCAGCGCACTCACTTCTCCACCCCCAGTTCCGAGAACAATACTTCTTCCATTGTCTGTTTGACCGAACCTTCCACTGCCGACGCCGCCGCAGCTCTTACCGGATGGGCTGCCTGTCCCCGGCTGGTACCATATTCCAGGTAGGCGAGCTTTTCTGCGTTTCGAACGCCTTTCGAATCGCTGCCCCTGGGACCTACCACGGCAAACACACCCCGATCATTTTTCCTGGCTTTTAATGAGCCGATGCTTCCGGCCAGCTCCCCGGATGCATATCCACGACTGGCCGCACCGGCAATCCTGGCGCTTAATGAGTTCTCCAATAGGGGAGCGGCCCGGTCGACAGCCTTTTTCGCGATCTGATCAATTCTTTTTCCTTTCTCAAACAAGGCGTCCAGCTGATCAAATCCTGTGATCTTTATTCCCATCAGACCAATTCACTCCTTTCGGTCCAGATTTCCGTAAACTTATGGTTATCCCCATAGGTATTCACGAGCACAATGGGGTAATTCTCCCCGGCATACTCAACGATCATATCCGTATCGATTTTGACGCTTGTATGACGAATCAAGAACCTCTTCTTGGTCTTGGAAAACTCAGCGCCGGACTTAATCAGCTCCGTTCCGCTGGTTTCCGAGACCTGTGCCCAGCATGACCAGACCTGCCTCCACGTTTCGTCCAAATCAAATCCTTCCTCATCAACCCCGCCCTCCTCCAGTTTCAGAATCCGGATCCGTTTATTCAGTTTTCCGATGTTCATGCTTTCTCCTCTTAAAACACGACCTGTCGAAGGCCAAACAAAAGAGAACGCAGCGTCAACGTCAGCGCTTTATAAGCCGCGTTCTCCCGGTTCTCATATAAATAGGCCACTGCATACAAAATGGCGATCCGGACCGCAGCACTCTCCCGGTCAAACTCCTCATCAGAAAGTCTCGAGATATCTTTTACCAGGTTTGTTGCCGAGTTAATCAGCTCCCGGATTAAGTCATCCTCCTCGTCCGAATCGACCCTCAGATACAGCTTCGCCTCTTCGAGTGTTACGATCATTTCTCAGCGTCCTTTCTTATGAACCGGAACTTGCCGTTCCGCTGCCAAGGGCCATGACCTGCATTGCCTCCGGAAGGATGAGCTTGCCATCCACCCTCTGGGTACCGATAAAGCCTACCTGGTCCGTTACGGCATACAGCTCGTTGAGGCGTTTGAAGGTTCTGCTGGTACGGTCGGCGATCCAGTAGTAATTGAAATCACCAAAGAGCAGTACCTTCTTGTTCTTATCCTGTGTCGCGTTGCCGGTAATCGCCGGCATATAGCTGCTGGTATGGATAGGACGGCCAAGGATGGTATCGGGTTTGGCGATATCCAGGCTCGGTTTCCAGATATAGTTATCGTTTTTGTCCTTGATCAGCATCAGCTGCAGAAGAAGCGTCTCATTACACAGGAACGAGGCCTTACTCCGATACGGGCTTTTCAGGCTGTAATAAAGCTTGAAGATGTTATCAAAGTGCACCGTCTGGGCATTGGCCGTGGTGTTCCCGGCCGTGGGCGTCACACTGTTTAAGATACCTGTCGGCATACTCGGAGTCGTCTGCGGGTTGGACGACGGGCCGGTGCCGTTGATAAAGGCATCCTCTTCCGCGTTGCCAAAACGCACCCCGAAACGCTGCGCGATATACCCCGCGATATCAAACGCAGAGTCGTGCAAAAGCTCATTGCTGACCTTGATCATGCAGCCGAGCTTATAGGCGGAGAGCGTCTCGACCGAGAAGGTCAGATCCGATTCCTGAATGGCCGCTCCCTCTTCGATCCAGGAAGCCGAGCCTGTATCCATCGCAATCGGAATGGTTCTGGTTCCGGACTGCGTCGTAATCGTGCGGGCAAGTCTGCGGAAGATATTATTTTCTTCCAAACCCTGGATGAGCTGGCGGTGGAATTCATCGGGTACCGTATAGCCGCCGTTCTGGTCAACGCCTACCGAAAGAGCGTCTCTTACTTCCATTGTGTTGGATCCGCGCATCATATCCCAGAAGGCTTTGGAATATTCCTCCGTAGCGGTCGGCCTTACCGGCGCTTTCTTCTGATCCGCCTTCGGGTCAGCATGCACCGGAACGGAAGTCGCTTTCGAGAGCCTGGCGTCCATTTCCATCTGCTCCTCCAGGCGATTGATTTCCTCTCCCAGTGCCTTCACATCAGAGGCCATCTTGTTGTACTGTTCCACGGCATCGGCTTTCACCAGGCCGTTCTCATCCCTGTTTTTCTCCAGAAACTCCTTCGTCTGTTCCCACAGGGCATTTCGCTTATTGCGAAGTTCCATAATCGTTGTCATATTCATTTCCTCCCAATTAAAAAAGCCGGCTCCTATTTCAGGTAAGCCAGCTGTCTCTCCAGTAACTTATAGGGCACTGCCCCGTCTTTTGTTGTGCCGTCCATCGTAAGAATCAAAGGATCCGGATCGGTCTCCTCCAAAGGAGGCTCCTTAACCTCCTTATCAGGTACTTTGGTAGTATCCACTCCCAGCCGGTTTAGGATCACCTGATCCATCAACCGCCCAGAATACAAGGAAGCCACCATCTTAAGGTTCTCCTGATCTTTATCCTCTGTTTCCTCATCCTCGTTTTCTGGCTCCCCATCCTTCTTTTCAAACAGGATCTCATCCGCAAAACCAAGGTCCAGGGCCTTTTTGGCGTTCATCCAGGTCTCGTTGCTCATCAGCTCCCCGACCTTTTTCCGGGAGAGTCCGCTCTTAGCCACGTAGGCATTGATGATGGATTCCTTGACCTCGTTAAGCGTTACGATCGCCCGCTCCATATCCTTCGTATTTCCCATCGCGATGGTCGAGGGGTCATGGATCATGAGCAGTGCTGTCGGGGACATCTGTACCTTATCGCCGGCCATCGCCACCACGGAAGCCGCCGAGGCAGCAATCGAGGCCACGCGCACGGTTACCTCCCCGGCATAGTCTTTAAGCATCGTATAAATCTCCGCTGCTGCAAAGACGTTCCCGCCCGGTGAGTTAATCCAGACCGTGATATCCCCTTCATCATCTTCCAAATCCTCCCGGAAAGCGGCCGGGGTAATCTCATCTCCCCAGAAGGATTCCTCATCAATAGGCCCTTCCAAACGAAGCACCCTCCCACCGGTCTCATCCCGGATCCAGTTCCAAAATTTCTTCATGCTTCCTCCTTTTCCTCAAAACCGGTCGTATACCGTCCGGCATCCTCCAATTTGACGTAGCCGCCGTTTAAGTAGTAATCATCTCCGCCTTTCTCCGGAGAAATCAGGTCCATATTTTCCAGTCTCCTCACATCATTCGGCGATAAGAAACCGTTACTGATACCGGTAGCGTATCCGCTCATCCGGCTAAGGTAATCGCCCCTGAGCACCCCATCGACATTAAACTTCGGAAAATAGATCTCCTGTTCCTTCTCCAAAAGCAGGTCTTTGACAATCGCCTGCTCGATCCGGGTAAGCCAGGGACCTACCGAATAGCACATGTAGTCAATCGATTGGTGTTCGATATTGGAATACGTCGCATGCTCCAAATCCTGAATCAAATGCGGGGGACAGCGAAAGATCCTGCAAATCTCCTGCACACTAAACTGCCGGGCAGAAAGAAACTGGCTGTCTTCCGGTGGCAGGGAGATCGCCTTATAGCTCATCCCCTCTTCCAAAACGGCAATCTTGTGAGCATTGTTCGCTCCGCCGTAGACGTTCATCCAGTTTTCTCTGATCTTGGACGGATCTTTGAGAACTCCCGGATGCTCCAGCACACCGGAAGGCTGTGCTCCGTTCTTGAAAAAGGAGCTGCCGTACTTTTCGACTGCAAGGGTTGTCCCCAGGGCGTTCTTCATCATGGCGATCGGGGAGAAACCGACCAGGCCGTTAAAACCCAGCCCCGGCACATGGAAGACCTCATCATATCGAAAGAAGATATCCTTGTTATTTTTTCCCGGCACCTCATCGGTGTAGGCGTGATAAATGTAATAGATCTGCCCGCGCTCGTTTCGATCCACCTCCACCAGATCCGGCTGGAGGGGATACAGGCCTAAGATGTTGTTCTTGCCATCCCGGATCACCTGAGCGTAGGCATTGCCCCACAAAAGCAGGTGCGTCATCATGGTTTCCCGGAAGGTAAAAGAAGTCATCTCCGGATTGGGCTGCCGGTAAAGGATCTTATAGAGCGGATGCTCCCTGGCCTTTTCCTTCCCGTTCTCCTTCTCATTCGTATATTTAAAAAGCTGCAGGGGAAGCCCTGCCACTGTCTCGGCCAGCAGCCTCACACACGCATAGACCGTGGCAATCTGCATCGCGCTCTTTTCATCGACCTTTTCTCCCGAGTCTGCCCGTCCAAACACAAACGTCTGCCCTGAATCACGGACATCATCTGTTATATCCGGTACTTTCGGAGCATCCCTCGGGCTTAGTCCTAACCATTTGAGTAATCCCATAAATTTTTCCTCCCATATAAAAAAGAGCTTACCGGTTTCCCGGAAAGCTCTCATATGTCTCTATAGTATGATGTCCTTCAAAAACATCCCATTAATGTGAAAGCAAAGTCCTTATCACCAAGGTATAGCATAGATTTCATAGTTCTCTGTAATCACATTAGTAATTGGATTTATTTCAAATGGAGCAGTTTTTCCTGCTTTTACATTATCAACAAATGAGACATCGCCACCTAATAAGGAACCATTCTCATTTCTATAGACAATTATTATTGCAGCTGATCCTATATCATAGGTATTAGGATTCACTACTTCTCCCATATAACTCTTTCCTCCAAAACCATCTTCTTTTTCATTAATCCCCTTGATTTCAAGCGGTATAAGCTCATTATGACTTAGCGAAGTCGCTGTAACAATATTATAATCATCGACTGATAATTCAAATTCTACTTTACTTGGCTCCTCGGCAATGTCAAATGCAAGGCCTGCCCACACATAATCACTTTCCGGATAAAACTCGCCTAAATACTGATCATATGTGCCGATTATAGACCCTTCTGCATTACGAGCAGTAATTCTTACCACTGGATATTGATAGGCTGTTTTATCACTATTATTATGAATAAAAACTGAGTAATAAAGATATCCGTTTGAGATAGAATATCCCGCATCCGTTATTTCCATCTCGTAGTCCGTTTCAATTATCTCTACATTATCCAACAACTCACCCGCCACATGTTCAACTGCAGCTTCTTCAGTAGTTGTTTCCGGCGTTGTTGATTCTACAGATACACTACCCGTTTCTTCTGGGGCATCTTCCGTATTTGTTCCACCCATTAATACATTATACGTTGATTCTCCTACTATACCTGTAGCATCTAATTTATGATCCTTCTGGAAGGCAAGCACAGCTTCTTCAGTCATTGCCCCGAAAGCGCCATCCGCATCACCTGAAAGATATCCTAAGTCAATAAGTTTTTGCTGCATAGTTTTAACGTTATCACCTCTGTCACCACGTTTGATTGAATCAAATGCATAAACCGGAAATGATAACCCTACACACAAACCGATCACTAATAATTTGCATAACAGATTCTTTTTCATAACTTTTCCTCCCATCTCACTCAAGAAGATCAAATCAGAATCAAAAAATAATACCATAGCACTTCCTCGTATGGTATTTCTGAACATGTGCATATTATAACATATAAGTGCTGTTTTAGACAGATTTCGTCTCTCAATTTCTTAAATGCCTGCACTATTTAATAATCCATTTTCTGCGTTTAAATGGCTCGTTTTTCTAATATTTTTTTATCCTGCGTATGACTGCAAATATATTAAAACACCAATAATCCACGTTCATCATAAATGCTGCCTTTGCTCTCATTTCGTATAGCCCGGTCGAGAGCCATCACGCTCGCCACCGCAACGTCGATCTTCTCTGTACTTTTTTCCTTATCCATCTTGATGTTGCCGGCTGGATCTTTCCGGACATACACGTTGTCCATACACCAGCGAAGAACAGGATGTCCTCCATGCGCGATCCGCTTTTCCAGTACCAGCTTCATCAACTCCTTGGTCGGCGGGGACATATCCTTGTACCCCTGGCCAAAGGGAACGACTTTAAATCCCATCCCCTCCAGGTCCTGAACCATCTGGGTAGCTCCCCACCGGTCAAAAGCGATTTCCAGGATGTGGTATTTTTCTCCCAGCTGCTCTATAAACTTCTCAATAAACCCGTAGTGGATGACATTCCCCTCCGTGGTCTGAAGGTCACCGGTTTTTTCCCAGGCATCATAGGGGACATGATCGCGTCGAATACGGATTCTCATGTTATCTTCCGGGATCCAGCAATAGGGAAGAATAATGTATTTCTCCTCTTCCGTCCTGGGTGGAAAGATCAAAACAAAAGCCGTCAGGTCAGAAGTTGAGGAAAGATCCAGGCCGCCATAACACTCCCGGCCGATAAGATCCTCCGGATCTACGTCATAAGCACACGCATCCCACTTATCCATAGGCATCCAGCGCACATCTTGTTTCGTCCATTGATTAAGGCGGAGCTGCCTGAATAAGTTCTCCTCCACAGGGTTTTCTTTTGCCGACTGGTAAGCTGCCTTAACCTTATCGAGTGTGATCGTGTGATCCAGTGAAGGATTGGCCAGATACCAGTTTTTCTCATCTCCCCAATCCGCGTCTTCCGGGATCCCGTAAATCACGGGATAATACGTCGGATCCACCAGTCGGCCTTCGAGAAGCGACCTGGCTTTTACGTGCTGTTCATAGCAGACCGATCCCCTATCCGAACCGGCCGTCGTGATCAAAAAGAAAAGGGGCTGTGTTCTCGCATCCCCTGATCCCTTGGTCATTACATCGAATAATTCCCTACTAGGCGTCGAATGCAATTCATCGTAGACGACCCCGTGGCAGTTGAGACCATGCTTCGTATAGGCCTCTGCAGACAGTACCTGATAGTAGGAATTGGTTGGCAAATACACGAGTCTTTTCACCGAAAGAATCGGTTTGATTCTTTTCTTTAGGGCTGGACACTGATCTACCATGTCCACGGCAACATCAAACACGATCGATGCCTGCTGGCGGTCCGACGCGCACCCGTACACTTCCGCTGCCCACTCCCCGTCACCGCAGGTGAGATACAGTGCGATCGCCGCTGCCAGCTCACTCTTCCCGTTCTTCTTGGGGATCTCACAGTAGCAGGTATTGTATTGCCGGTATCCGTTCTCCTTGACGGTACCAAATAAAGTGCTCACCAGTTCCTCCTGCCACGGCAGCAATTTGAACTCTTCGCCGTGCCAGCGACCTTTTGTGTGCTTTAAATTCTCAATAAACGTGATCGCTCGCTTCGCTTTTGCCTCATCAAACATCAGGCTCCTCCCATCAGGAGATATTCCATCTCATCCATCTGGGCTTCTTTGGCATCCCCCGCAATCATCCGGCTCCTGGCAGAAGGCGTAAGGCCAAACTCTGCAGCGGCCTGCATCATGATCTTCTGGTTGGAATGGGCGATGGATACCTGCGGAACTTGCTGCCAGTAACCGGTCTTGGTTTTCACAATGGATCCGTGCCTGGTGATAAACTCCTCTGCTTCACGCCACCTGGCATAGGCCTGGCAATAGGAAGCAAACGCCGCCACGTCCAGGTCTGTTAACAGGCCAAGTTCAAATAGGTTCTTTGCCAGCCGTTTCCACTCGGCTTTCGCTTCCTCCTCCAGCCAGTCCGGACATGTGGGAGGTTTCTTTTGTGATACCTTCGGTTCATTCAGGTTTAGTTTTCTTTTTCCCGGATTTCCTTCTAGGACCTTTAATCCTGTCGGTTTCGGTTTCCGACCCTTGATCGCCATAGGTATCGCCTCCTTCCTTTATGGAACTAAAAAAGGACCGCTTATGAGCGATCCTCTTGAATTATTTCATCCTTTAATTGTATTCTTCGTCTTCATCATATTGAGCCCCTTTACCTCGATTGCATTCCATGCAAAGGGTCTGCAGATTCGACATTTTTGTCTTGCCGCCTTTTGAAACGGGAATGATGTGATCTACTTCTAGCTTCACCCCGTCTTCTCGGCCTCTTCCACATATAGCGCAGCGAAAGCCATCCCTTTTCAAGACATCATATCGAAGCTTAGGAGACATCATTTTTCTCTGGTATTCCTTTGAGCTCTGGAATTCTTCAAGTTCTTTGACGTGTTTGAGCATTGCACAAAGGTCATCCCTATCAAATTTATAAGATTTATGATATGAGTTTCTCCCAGCTGGACTAGTATATTCTGCTACTATAATGATATTAACCAATAATGCTGGAATTAGTATGTTGGCAGAGCACATCCTTTTTTCCAGCGAATCCCATAGTTTAGTATTTAAATGATAAATTGGGATCTCTTCTTTAGGCGTTCTTTCATAAGCTCGTTCAATTTGAGGTTGATAACGTGCATTTTCCTGAGCATTCAGTGTTGTGATTTGCAACCATTTATTTAATGTTGGCTTATTCTCAATAACTACCTGTTGAAATGCATTATCAGAATCGAAACGATCAAACTGTGCCTTTGACGATAAATCAAATAAAAATCTATGATCTTCGGCTACGTCTATAAATTTCGTGTGACTATTTATACTTTGGATATTATGAAACCATCTACTGTTTTCCCTGACTAGCTTTGCATATTCTTTATCTCTCCAAGAAAGATAAATAAGAACACCCAAAGCAACCAAAGCACACCCCAGTAAAATGAAAAGAATAATAGTGATTCCATCATAAATGCCAGAAGGTGAAGAAAATATACTTGAATAACTTAACAAACCACTCATAATCCTTAGATGAATATCAAAACTGTCAACTCAAATCTTCTAGTTATCCCCAGTACGCGAGATTTATTATATCATTCCATTTTAGGAATTCAATCGCTTCTTTTCTTCATGATATTAAAAAAGGACCGCCGTATTTGCGATCCGAGCTTTTCCTTCTTGCCATTTTAAATGGCAGTTCCTCCAACTCTTCTTCCTTCTTACTGCTGCATCGCCCAGGCGATCGCGTGCCCGTCGTCTTCGAAGGCGATCTCGCTGGCTGCTTTCAGGCCGATTGTTCCTTCGCAGGAAAGGTCGTTATCGAGGTGTTCGTAAACCGCTCCGAAGTAGCAGGGTTTGTTCTTTCCGTTGTAGTAGTATCCGGCAAGAAGGACCTTGTCTCCAAAGTTCAGAACCTTGCTCCAGCGGCATTCGAGGTCTTCCGGGGTGGTGGGGTTTGGCAGTCTGTAGATTCTTATCGCTTCGTTGATCTTCATGGTTTTGCCCTCCTTATCTTCTTACGATGTTGAAATCCGCTGCGCTGTAGCCGTTCTCTTTGATGTAGTTGCAAAGCCAAAGGTCTGCAGCTGCGGGGCTTTCGAAGCTTTTGATTTCCTTCCATCCTGTTTTGTATCCGGTGTAGGCTTTTACGATCCAGGTTGTTTTCTTCATGGTTGTTTCCTCCGTGGTTTGTTTTGTTGTACACATATATCACTCTGAAGGGAGATAATAGCAACTCATATCCGCTTTAAAATGTGTACAATAATCCAGGGGCAAAACTGTGTATTTTTCATGACACATATTGTTGAAACGATCATTCTTTTCGTGTATTATAGAGGTACAGATTTTCGGGATAGATTTGTATTCATCTTTCCCCTGCCCTGAGTGTCCCCAATACACTCAGGGTTTTTTTGATCTGTCCGTCAGCAGTCCGAAGTTGACAGCCAGGTGTATCTTCGCAAAAGAAAAAGACCCTCGAGGGCCTTTAATCGTTTAGCAGGTACCGGTAAGTCCCTGCCGGGTTCCGGGTGGTCTGCTCGTCATCCAGGAGCCTTAAGGTGGCGTCGAACCGGCGCTTCAGTTCCCGCTTGATCAGGCGCTGCGTTTGTTCCTGGTTCTTCTTATTTGTCCGCCCTGCTTCAAAGGCGTAAGCCTCGATCAGCTCCTCGGTAGTCCAAAGCCTGTAGTTGCAAATCCCTTCTAACCTTGCTCTGCTTGCCATGATCTTGTACCCTTTTATTATTTTCCCAGCCCCTTAAGGAAAGCGTCTACTTCTTCAAGGCTGCAGAAGAAATCTTCGTATGCTCCAAGGCCGCTTTCTTTAATAATTCTGTAAGCTCCCAATCTGGTTTTCAAAAGCCCCAGGTGCTTTCTTTCGGCAATCTTCGTTGCTGTCTTTGTCAGTTTTCCAAGTCTTCCGATTTCCATGTTCTTGCCTTTTTCGAATGCGCTTTTGCAGCCTGTTTTGTCGATGTATCTCATTTTCTTATCCTCCGTTTTTTGTGTTTTCCCTTTCGGTAATGTATTAATCACTCTAAACGGAATAAATAGCCAGTTATATCTGCAAATAATGTGCACAAAGATCCGGCCTGCAAAATGTGTGTTTTATACACTGCTCTCCTTAAGCGCCCTTTCCAGGATCTTCTGGTCAAATCCAAACCGCTCATACCCTTCCCGGCATACCCTGTAGTAATGAGTCGATGGCCGTCCGAGCGGACGTGAGGGATCCATAGCGTAGAAGAAAGATGGCACCATTGCAATCGGCGCTTTGTCGATCAGGCTCTTCACCTCGATCTCCAGGTCCACTTTCTGATAAAAGGTCGGATACCCTTCATACAGGTCCAGGGCTGCTTCGTCCTCCCTGGAGACCTTCCAGACCACCACCGGTACCTTCCGTCCCTTCTTCTTTTCGATCGTCAGGTAGCTTCCGGTCTGGCTTCCCTTAAAAAGAAGCCGGTAGTCTTTGATCTCGCCGGTTCCCACGTAGATCGCCTTCGGGCAGCGGTAAAGCATCTGATCCACCGACAGGTTGCTTCCGTAAGCAAGGTAATATCTCATTTCATGTACCATCCTTTCCTTTGCTTTGAAGGGGATACCCTTCTACCACCGAAAGGCCGCTCCCTGGCGGCTTCGGTAGAAGGAGGCTGTCTCCTTACTGTGTCGGCGCTTCCCCGTGCTCCCTTCAGGCTGCGTGCCTCCAGGCGCTGTTACCTTCAAAGTTCCTCATGAAGTATTCTCTGGCGGTCTTGAACTCGTCCCCGATGAACCCGAGCCTGAGCATCCAGCATCGGAAGGCGTAGGCTTCGTTTTCGGTCTGCTGTTTTCTGGGGCTTGCCGTCCGGATCTGCTTGGCCAGTTGGCTCATCGCCAGGCAAAGCTGGATCATGCTTTTGAGCTGCCCAGCGTGAAGGCCTCCCCTGCGCTCGGTGTTTGCCTCGTCAAAGTTGAAGCACCGGAATTCGATTGTATGGTACCGGTTGAAGTAGCTGTGAAGGTTCAGCATCCGGTATCGTGTGTCGGAGTAATGCCAGGTTTCTGTCGGTCCGTTGTACCAGCACCGGGCGAGGGCTTCGTTGGTTTGCGGTTTCCTGCGGTTGATCCGCTCAAGGAAGCCTGGGTCAACCGTCTGGCAAAAGCGGCTCCGGCGAATGGATCCGATCTCGATCGCCTTGGTCAGCTGATCTTCGTGGCTGGCCATCAGGTTGACCAGGTTTCGGATCGTCTGCGGTGTGTGGCCGTCGCTTCCGATGTGGATGTGGACCCCGCAGCCCCTGCTCGGGCAGCTCTTTGCTCCTGCGTGCCTAAGCTCTCTGATCAGGTCCTGCAAAAGCTCCATGTCTTCGTAGTGAAGGACCGGGGTGACCAGTTCGCATTTTTCGTCGTCCGGTCCGGCGATGCTCACATCCCGCTGGAATTTCCATTCCCTTCCTCCGATGTCCCAGGCGCTCCAGGTGTAGTAGCCGTTTTGTCTGGCGGTGTTGGCGCAGCGTCCGGTTCCGAAGAAGGCGGCGGCCGTTTTAGCGGCTTTCTCTCTGGTGATGTTGTTCATCTCAACCTCGACTCCGAAGGTCTGGTTTTTCATGTTCTCGATCTGGATCCTGGTTGCTTCTCTCATGGTTGTTCTCCCTTCGTGGTATGTGTTTGTTTTGTTGTACACATATATCACTCTGGGCAGGCACATTATCAAGTTATATCGGATCCATAAATGTCACAATGATATGTGGCTGAAATTGATCACATTATACCTCACCGGTAAGAATGAATTGAACATATTCTTTCGGGTTTTCCTCCAGGTAAATGACCAGTTCAAAATAGTCGCTCTCGAACGCCAGGCGCTGCACCACCGGCAGGTCAAACATATTTGCTTTTCCCGTGTCACGGATTGCCAGGATCTGTTCTTTTACAATGTCCGTCATAGCCGGCCACCTCACAGTTCATTAAAAGCCGTCTCGCGGGCGATCTCTCTTTCCCTGGCACGCTTTTCCTTCAGCTTCTGGGTAGCTGCCTCCTTCTGGTCCTTTGTCCGGAAAGCCACATGCCCCTGCAGATACTGGAAAAGAATTCTCCTGGCTGTTTTGTATTCCTCACCGACCATTCCAAGCTGCAAAAGCCATACATGGAAGACGTATTTTTCATTTGTAATTTTGCACCTGTCCGGCTTTGTCCACGATACCTTTTTAGCCTTTTCGTTCATGAGGGTGGCAAGCTGCATATAGGCTTTCACCCGGTCTTCATCCGCTGTGTACGGAAATAGGAACCGGATCTTTTCTTTTGAAAACACCAGTCCGCCGATGGCTCCTTCGCCGGTGTCTTCCAGGATCTGAAGGAAGTCATCAATCTCTACCGGCGATTTCTCTTCAAGCGCTTCGATAAGTTCCTGAATTACCCAATAAATCCTGGACCAGCCTACTACCTTTCCAAGCAGAACGCTTCTGGAATTGAGCATGTAAACCAGGTTTTTCAGGCTTTTTCCCGTGTGTCCCTCCATCGGCAGGGAAATGATTGTATAAGCCGTTTCTTCTTCCGGCTGCTCAACCATCTCCCTTGACACCAACAAGGCCACAATATCCGGATCGGGATCGTCCACCGTAATGTTTCCGTCACGACCCACCGTGTACGGACCGATTTCATAACAAAAAGTCGGTGCCGACAGGTATTTGGCCTGAAGGCCTGTCGCTTTTTCCAGGGTTTTGACCAGCTTCTTTCTGTCATCTACCTTGCTTAAGATTTTCATGGAAATGTACTCCTTTCTGAAATTGGTACACCATACATCACTCACGGCAGGCCTTAAGTCAACTTAAATCTCCTTATATGGGATCTTTTTTCCATCCCGGATCAGGAATACCTCATCGCTGCTCCCGACATATTCGATATACCGTTTCACGATTACATCCACAAACTTTTCATCCAGCTCAATCACCCGGCATACCCTTCCGGTCTGCTCACAGGCAATCAGCGTGGATCCGGAACCGCCAAAGGGATCCAGGACAAGGCAGTGTGTCATGGAAGAATTCTTAATCGGATACGCAAGAAGCGCGACCGGCTTCATGGTCGGATGCAGATCATTTCGTTTGGGCTTGTCATATTCCCAGATGGTCGACTGCTTCCGGTCCGAGTACCACTGGTGCTTACCGGCCTTTTTCCAGCCATAGAGCACCGGCTCATGCTGCCACTGATAAGGGCTGCGTCCCAGCACCAGGGACTGCTTTTTCCAGATGCAGCATCCGGATAAGTAAAAGCCGGCATCCTCGAAAGCCTTTCGAAAAGCCAGGCCATGAGAGTCTGAGTGGAACACATAGATGGACGCATCATCTTCCATGCTCTGTTCCATATTCACATAAGCGGCAAAAAGAAAACGCTCGAACTGCTCCTCGGCCATCTTATCGTTTTTGATCTTCCCGGCGCTGCCTTCGTAATCGACGTTATAGGGCGGATCCGTCACCACCAGGTTGGCCTTTTCTCCTTCCATCAGGATGTCGTAATTTTCCAGCAGGGTACTGTCTCCGCACAAAAGCCGGTGGTTGCCCAGGATCCACAAGTCCCCGAGTTTACTGACCGCCGGCTCTTCCAGGGCTGCATCCACATCGAAGTCGTCTTCCTCGATATCCTTATCATGGATAGATGACATCAGCTGCTCAATCTCCGGCGGGTCAAAACCGGTAAGATTCACATCGAAATCGGACTCCTGCAGATCCGCGATCAGATCAGCCAGTAATTCTTTATTCCACTCACCGGTGATCTTGTTGAGCGCAATGTTCAGCGCTTTTTCTTTGTTCTTATCAATATCGATGACCACACAATCAATCTCGTCATATCCCAGGTCCTTAAGAACCGTAATCCGCTGGTGGCCGCCGATCACCGTCATGTCTTTATTCACGATGACCGGATCCACGTAGCCGAATTCCCGGATGCTGTTTTTGATCTTTTCATATTCCGGATCTCCGGGCTTCAGAGCCTTCCTGGGATTGTAGGCAGCCGGCACCAGCCGTGAGATCTTTATCTTTTTAAACTCCATTCATCTGCTCCTTTGTACACATAAAAAAAGCAGCTCCGTCCGGAACTGCTGATCTCATCCTCGGACCAAACCGATCCAGGATGTAATGTTCATGACAACAATATTTTCTGTGGCTGTTTGCATACACCTCAAACACCTCATGGCAATATGGGCATTCCATGTAGTAGATCGCCGAGGGATTTTTCTTTTGTTCCGATCGGTGAATGCGCCAGTAGCTTCTCCTGCACATCTCACAGCAGAAGCGTTTGGGCCTTCCGGTCCGTTTCCTTTTCAGCTCGGCTCCGCAAAAAGCACATGCCCGTCCTTCCTTCATCCGCTCCCGCAGGTTCATATCATACTCGATACGGTAACCGGCGATCCCCCTTGACTTGCAGTAGTTACGAACGGCATCCCGCGGCAGCTTGACCATGGAGGCAATCGCACGATACCCCATGCCCTGGGATCGAAGTTCCCGAATTTGCAGCGACTGCTCCTGTGTCATACAATTACCTCCCTCATTGATACTTTTGCGCAAAACAAAGATCCGCTATCCGGCCTATACTTTTGCGCTAAACGCAAGCCGGAAAGCGGATCTATTCAATAGCCCCGTTCAAATTTCGCGAAAACTCACACGGCCCCAGGCGGCGGTCAAACCTACACAAATTTACGGTGATTTTACCCCGCCCCGGTTGTGTATGATAGACAATGGACTATGAGTCACAGCTATGATACAGTTAAGGCAGGTCAAGAATATGGTAAAGCTCCCAGACAGTTTCTCGTTTAGCCTTCGTAATTCTTGCCTTAACTATCACCTCCTTTAGTGCTCTGCCTTAGTCAACGGTTTCAACAGTTCACTATAGGAGGTGTTTTTGTGCTCTTCCTCTTGATCGTGTACAGTAGATATCTATTTATCCGGATCAATACCTATACACCTCATACCGATCTTCCGTCATGGTCTTCCGATCGTGACACTTCTTACAAAGTGCCTGCCAGTTTCGCCGATCCCAGAACAACCTCTGATCGCCACGATGCGGAACAATGTGGTCTACGACCGTAGCCTTCACGTACCTACCATTCTCCATACATCTCATGCAGAGTGGGTGCTCTTGCAGGAACAAACGTCTGGCTTTCCTCCAGTCGCCTCCGTATCCTCGCTCCGAGGATCCTTTCCTATCTTTGATGTGAAGCGGTGCGTGTTCATCACAGTACTTCTGTCCGTATGGTACCAGGGCAGCGCAGCCTGGGTGCTTGCATGGTGTGTCCGGTCGTCTGGGCATTTGATCTCCTCCTTAAGGGCATCAAAAAAGGCCCTGCAGCACTTGGCTGCGGGACCTCTCGACTTCTTTTCAGTTTACATATTAACACGGAAAAATCGCCTTGTCAGTTGCTATTTTCTTCTAGAGGCTTTGGAAAGTTTACCTTCGGCAATGGCAATATGGGCAATAACGAATAAAGCGTTCGCGGTATGAGAAATCCGAACTAATAATATCTGTTTCCTAACTGGAAGAAGATATCGGAATGCAAGATAATAGGCATTTGCCAAAGTTGTTTTAATCCTCGAACCCATACTCCTCTTTCAAATGTGCCAGCCTTGCTTTTAACTCCTCATACTCATCCTTCTTCTGAATCTTCTGTTGTTTCTCAAACTCTAGCAGGCGTTCCACCGCATCAGTATTACTGGTGCCAAAGTAATCCAACACATCGATCTGATATGTACTGTGTTTCTTATCATCCGGATTGCTGCTAGTAAACGAAACGCGATACCCACATATATAGGCAATGATAATCATGTCGTCCAGGGAGAATGAATCTCTATGTAACTTATTATTCAGATAAGTCGTAGTACATCCGAGTCCCTTTGCAATCTCGTCTAAAGTCCGACCAGATTTATCCATAAGCCATTTAACAATATTTGACTTCGGTCGGTCTTCCCATCTTGGGCTTACTGTCTCAACTGACGCTAAATCTTTGATCTGACTAATCGGCGTATCTCCGTACTTCTTAAGTAAAGTATTAAGAACCATTGCTCCGGTCATAGCCGCTCCGGCCATTGGTACTCCAGTAATAGCTGCTCCGGTCATAGCCGCTCCAGCCATAGCTGCACCAATCATCTTATTTTTATCTTTTTTTGCCATTTCTCCATTCTCCTTCTTTAGGATAATTCCATTATAGCATTTCCGATCAATAAATCAACAAGATTTGCAATATTATATTTAAAGCATATATTTTTATTTCTGCATTGACGTAAATAAAGCATTATGCTATATTGTGAATGTAGCCGGGGATCTTCATTAAAGGGGGCGCATGAAGAACTGCCGACAGTAATCATAAACCTTCAGAAAAATCATAAAAGTGATAAGAAGAAAGGAGTACAGAGTACATATGAAAAATACAAATAAGAAAAACACAGAAGCAGTCCCTAACCAGGAAATGTCCCGGACAATAATCGTCCCAACCGAACCAGTTTCTCTTCGTCAAAGAATCTTCGAAGGGGCAGCCCAATTGCAGCAGGATTTTGAGAAAGCCCATCCGGGCACGACTCGAAAAGTATCTTGCACAACAGTAATTGGATTAGCTGCCACATTAGTATTGGACGCAGTTATTATCTTACAAGCGTAGACTTTATCTCCTAAATCTGGTCGCCCCCTAACACGACCAGGTTGTTCTCCTTTCAATCGTCCTGAGCATGACATTAAAAGGCTCTTTTTTATTTGGATCCCCGATATTTCACCCCAGCATCTCTGCCTCCATGACTGAGGCTCTTTTCTGGTATTCCAGCGTAATCAGCCCCAACCCTTCCAGCCTCCTTGCAGCGATCGCTTTCCGGCTCATGAATAAAATCCGCTCTGCTTCCGACCAGGGTTTTCCATCGAAAACCAGGATAGCCATCACTTTATAAACATCTTCCGGCAGCCTATGAATGCAGCTCTCCAAAAAACCGATCTCTTCATCAAGCCGATCGTATTCCCTAACCCAGTCCCGGATCACTTCCTCGTTCATCCGGTTAACCTTGTCACGGCAGTACATGGCAATGCTGCAGGTTTTATCTGAAGTCCGGCCGGTCTGGACCCTTTCTCCGTCCGGCCGGGAGAAAGTCATCGAATCAATGACATCCTCCACCGTGATCGGCTGGTAGTTCTCGATCTGTCTTTTTAAGAAGTCCCGGTGCTGAAGCATCATCGGATACTCCCGGATCAGCTTCTCAACATATTCCCGCATTTTTATCGCCTCCAAGCTCAGCCTTCACTGCAGCCATGATCGCTTCCTGCGTACAGTCCTTTTTCTCCAGAGCCTTCAGCACATCTTCATCGATCGTTCCCCTGGTGATGATGTGCTGGATCGTCACCGTGTGTTCCTGTCCCTGCCGGTAAAGCCTGGCGCAGCATTGCTGGTAAAGCTCCAGCGACCAGGTAAGACCAAACCACACCAGGTGGCTGCCTCCGGACTGCAGGTTAAGGCCGTGACCGGCGCTGGCCGGGTGAATGATCGCGACCGGTATCTCCCCACGGTTCCACTTTTCAATGTCCTGCTCTTTATCGATGGGAACAGCTCCAAAGCGCTCCATAAGTCGTTCTTTGTCATGCTTATACCAGTAAGCCACCAGGATCGGTCGCCCGTTTGCTGCTTCGATCAGGTCCTCCAGCGCGTCCAGCTTCCGCTCATGAATCTTCCGGACGGATCCGTTTTCATCGTAGACGGCGCCGTTGGCCATCTGCAGTAACTTGTTTGATAGCCCGACAGCGCAGGCCGCATCAATATCACCGCCATCCATCGGAAGAAGCAGATCGCTTTTAAGCTGATCATACTTTTTCTGCTCTGCTTCGCTCATCGTTACCTCTACCTCGGAGATGATAAGTTTCGGCATATTCAAATAGTCGGCATTCTTCATGGAAACGCAGATATCGCTGATCCGCTCATAAATCTCCTCCTCAGCTCCCGGCTTTGGTTTGTAGGAGAATACCACCATACTCGATCGTTTATCCGGCACAAAGAACCTTTCACGATATCGAGTAACAAACCTTCCAAGCCGCTCACCCATATCGATCAGGCCGATCTCCGCCCAAAGATCCATCAGGTTTCCGGGAGTTCCTGTAAGTCCGACCACCCGCTTAACGCTGCCCCTCACCTTCCTTAGTGCCTTGAATCGCTTACTTTGAAATGATTTAAATGAGGACAGCTCATCGATGATCACCATGTCAAAGGAAAAGTATCCGTTCTCCACCAGCCAGGCGACGTTCTCCCGATTGATGATATAAACAAATGCCGGCTTCATAAGAGCCTCTCTGCGGTGCTTCTCATCACCGGTAACGACCGAGTAGGTAAGGCCGGGTAAGTGATCCCACTTATTTATCTCCTCCGGCCAGGTTCCGGCAGCTACCCTCTTCGGGGCAATAATTAGCACCCTTCCCACTTCAAACAGGTCCAGGAGCAGTATCCACAATGCCGTCAGCGTGATCACCGTTTTTCCAAGTCCCATATCCAGCATCAGGCAGCAGACCGGATGGTTTAAGATAAACTCCGTCGCATAGTTTTGATAGTCATGTGCCTTGTATTTCATCAAGTACCTCCTCGATCTGTTCTTTTCGATCTACGCAGAATACTAAAAACCCAAGCCACCGCAGCTGACTTTTTCTCTTTTCCTGCAGCGGCCGCATCTTCCCTCCGGGGGCTTTAAGTTCCACAAACCCAATCCGTCCGCCGGGAAGCAGTACGATCCGATCCGGCACACCATCCATACCGGGAGATACAAACTTAAGTGCCAGACCGCCTCTTTTCCTGGCTGCCCTCACAAGGACCGCTTCCACTATTTTTTCTCTCATGATCCACCTCCCAACCGGCCATAAATACATAAATACATGCCTGATAGTTAACTATTAACAGAACTAATACATGCCTCGGTGCTAACTATTAGCGGGGAAAATACATCCCTTTCAGCCAACTATTAGCTGGGAAAATACATCCCATACCTCCAACTATTAGCTGGGGTAATACATCCCATACAGGCAACTATTAGCGAGAACAATACATCCCTTTCAGCCAACTATTAGCCGGGGTAATACATCCCATACCTCCAACTATTAGCAGAGATAATACATTCCATACCGCCAACTATTATATGAGTCGTAGTCTGCCGCCCATTGCCATTTGCCGTTTCCCAAGGGTTTGAAACTCTTTATACGTATATATACACGTATACGCGTATATACACGTGCGCTTCTTTCTTTTATTCCCATATATGTATATGATGGGCAATATAGGCAATAACAGTAAGAAAGCCTTTATTTTATCGTGTTTTCTCTCTTGCCATTGCCATGTCCATCTGCCCGTTCTCGGATATATCGGCTATGGGTTTTCCCACTTTTTAATTGAATGGAAGGTCAGGCACTTCCTCCTCTTCTTCCTCTTCGCATCTGACGTAAGCAAGTTGTGGGCCATACAAACCAAAGGAAAGCTTGCCTGATTTACTGCCGTCATATCTCCCCCAGCCTTCGATTTTACTCATGATGGCGGAGAGTTCATAACTATCCTGCTTCCGGATGTTGGAAGGATCCTTCCCGAAACACTCAGCCCAAAGCTCCAGATTGCATACTTTTTCGCGCCTTGCCGTCCCCTTCCGGGTGCTCGTAATGAAGTCATCGCCGCTAAGGTACATCCTCCGCTCAGGGATGGATAGTTTCCCCCAGTCATCGGGCAGCAAGGTTTCCAGGTAATTGCGCACCAGGCCTTCCCGGTCATCGCTTTCCATGGCATCTGTCTGCATCTGGCTGGCCATCTTCGCCTCGTCCCCGGTAAGGATCAGCGTCTCCCCTTTCTTATAGATGGAAAGCGCCTCCGCCCATACCTGGCCTACCAGCTCCGGTTTCATGTCCCAGGGATGGAAGGGGGATACACCGCTAACAGCCACCGGCCAGAAACGTCGGTTGCCGGTGATGTCGCGAAGAAAGCCTGTGGTTGTGTTCGTGGTGCCGACAATAATACACTGCCGTGGGTGGCTTTCCACCACGGTTCCGTACGGGACCCGGTATTTATCATCCTGGCGGGAAGCAAAGCTCTTCACGGTCTCCACCTCTACCTTTTTAATTCCGTTCATCTCGGAAAGCTCCATGATCCAGAATCCCTGCAGCTTCTCCGGACCGGTTTTATCCCTCATGTCGGCGATGGCCAGCGCATCGGAGAAGTACTTCCCGCCAAGCCTGGCAAAGAACGTACTCTTCCCGATCCCCTGGGGGCCTGCCAGGACAAGCATATAGTCGAACTTCACGCCCGGCTGAAAGATCCGTGCCACAGCGGCGATCATGGTCTTTCGGGTCACGGCTCTCGTATAGGGAGTATCCTCCGCTCCCAGGTAATCGATAAGTAGCCGATCCACCCTCTTGACCCCGTCCCACTCAGACAGAGAATTAAAGTATTCCCTGATCGGATGGAAGGAGCGCTCGGACGTGACAGAGAGCACCGCCGCCTTTAACTTCGAGTTGGAATAAATGTGGTAAACACGGTCAATATAGGCGGCCAGTGATGCCTGGTCTGCATCCGACCATCCTGCCTTTAATGGTGTCCATGGAAGATCCTTCGTATCCCGGATATCAATCCCGCACCGGTGCTCGTTATACGCGATCTGGATAAGCCTCGGATCGTTTCGCATGATCAGCACATAATTGGTCAGAGAATCCTTCACAGCGCCTTTTGGATCAATCTCCAGGGCAGTTTGCCATGAATTATCGTAAGTGTCGTCACTGCCTCCGTCCCCGCCAAAATCATCTGCTGCGGATGCCTGCCTCTCCTTAGCCAGCTGCAGTTTTACCTGTTTGTCCTGGGAAGCAAATTCAAGCATGGCTTTGTAGGAAGGAAGGCTGGTGATCGCTGTGTCAGGTTTTACCTTGTCATCCAAAGAAGAAAACCGATGGATCCTGACGATGTCAAAGGCGTTTAAAAGCTTCCCGCAGGCCGGATCCGAGGCATGATGGGAGAAGGCGTACTTATCGTCGTATAAAACCACACCGGCCGTTGAGTCAGCCGGGATATAGTCGTACCGGCCCTCCATCGCTGAAGGCTGATAGATGTTCGGAAGAAACGTATCAATCGCTTCTTCAATGGTATACGCCCGGCAAAAAGCGCCGACGATCCCCGGTTTGGAAAGCGGATCCGCCTGTTTTTTCACCGCCTTATCGGTCACGACATCTTCCCTGGAGCTTGTTGGCCAGGAGGAGGTATCACGCCAGTCCTTATAGCGAGACAGGACCTGGTCCGGATTTAAAAGCGGACCGTCTTGCTGCTCAAACAGGAAGTCTCCGTCGATACTGGTGCTTGGCCAGTACATCAGCTGCGCTACCCGGTAACAGGTCTCGTCAACCATATCGATACCGATATCCTTAGCGACCATCCTGGCTACGGCCGGGTATTCATCGGCGCTCACTTCCCTGGAGAAGGGGATGATCAGCCTCACACGAGGTTTTGAAGATGTATGTTTGTGAGTCGAATACATCATGCATTTGTAGTCAAAAAACATGCTGATCTGGTCCCAAATCCCGCATGTAGCCTGATCCAAATCAAGCGTAAGAAGGGACCGGCCGGCCACGCACTCTCCCTTTCTTCTCCCGCCGTTAAGGTAACCTCCTACAAATCCTCCCACATCCTTGATGTTGTCTCTTTCTGCCCTGGACATCTTCTGGTACTCAGCTACTGTTTCCTTCGTTCGAAGCGTCGTCTTACAGCGGTCCACCAGTTTTTCCCAGGTCCAGTCTTCATTCTTCCATCGGTAAGCCATCCGGCTTTTACCAATCGCAATGCGCATCCTTTTGCCTCCTCCTTTTTATTCGGGTGATCCCCTTCAAAGCCCCCTCATAGTCTCCTGCTTTGATCTGCCCTTTGATGGTCCGATAAAGCTGGACAGAAATAGTGGGACGAATAGTTTTTAACTGTTGCCATATGTATTTTTCCATGGCTCCTCCTATAGCTTTTGGCAAAGAGTTCTAGTCTTTTTGATAAAAGTCGCAATCATACCCGGCAGCATTTAAAGTAAGCCCCTCCGCCCAGGAAGGCGTTATCGACATGATCCGGCACACTGTATCTACGTCCGCCTTCCGATCAGCCTCAATTACCACCTCATCATGAACGTGCATAACGATCCTGTATCCGTTCCTGTTAAGCCGCTCCATTGCCTCGGCCAGCAGATCCCGGCACAGCGCCTGGGTGAGGTTTTCTACGATCTTTGGCCCATATGACTCGATCCTCTCCCAGCGTTTGGACACACCGACGCCTTCATAAGTCAGGCTCTCCCGGTCATATTCGTTTCGGATCACCCGTGGCCTGGCATAGAAGAGGCTTCTTCCGGATGGAAGCGTTGCAATCAGAAACCCGGACTCGCAGCGGAAAGAAAAGCATCCTGCTCTTGTCAGCGTCTTTTCCTTTACTGCCGTCATGGCAGCCTTCCCTACGTTCCACCAAAACCGGACGATCCTGGGGTTACTTTGACGCCAGGCCGCCACGATGCCTGTCAGCTCATCCTCAGTCAGGCCCATATCCAGCGCTCCCATTGAAACCATCGCACCTACGGATCCGCCGTAGCCAAGGGCCAGTTCGGCAATCTTACCCTTCTGGCGAAGCTCCCCGTTCACTCCGTGTTTCTCGACCGGAACCCCAAACATCTGAGAAGCCGATGCGCAGTAAATATCGCCGTTCTTTTCAAAGACTTCCATCCGCCACTTCTCCCCGGCCATCCAGGAAAGCGCTCTGGCTTCCACCGCAGAAAAGTCCGCCACAATGAATTTGCATCCTTCCTTTGGAACGAAAGCTGTCCGGATAAGCTGGGACAATAGGTCTGGTACTGAGTCGTACAGTACTTCCGCTGCATCAAAGCAGCCATTCCGGATGAGGCTCCTTCCGACCTCCAGGTCAGAAATGTGATTCTGCGGGAGGTTTTGCACCTGGATCAAACGACCAGCCCAGCGTCCTGTCCGATTGGCCCCATAAAACTGCAGAAGACCATGTGCCCGTCCGTCTTTGCAGCAGCAGGTCTCCATTGCCGTATACTTCTTTACGGATGATTTGGAAAGAAGCTGCCGCAGCTGCAGGACTTCTTTCACCTCCCCTTCCGCCGCGGTGAGCAGTTCCTTCACTTCCTTCTTCGCAAGTGACTCTACGTCAGCACCTTGACTCTGCAGCCATTCCTTTAGCTGGATTGGGCTGTTAGGATTCTCAAGTCCAGTAAGCTGCGTCGCCCTGGCGAGATATTTTCCCCGGCACTCCTCATCACACTCGATTGCCTTCTGCGCAAGAGCTATATCAATCGCGACCCCAAGGTCATTGATCTGTTGGTCGAGGACATATTGCTTCCAGATCTCATCCGGAACTGGAAAGCGACTGATCTTCTGAGCGATCCCCATTTCAGTCTCGACGTCACGGATGTTGTAATTTACAAAGGCATCCCACTTCTCCGGATCATGTTCCGGCCGGTTACGGGTCCGTCCTCCATTCGTCTTCGTCGGCTTACATGGAACCGAGAAGAATTTGATCAAGTCTTTGCCCTCCGTGAGTTTCTGTTTTTCCAGCCCCAGGACCGCACCCACGGCCGCCAGGGAGCCCGGAAGTCCGAGATACAGTGAAGCAACCATCGTGCAGCGCCAGGAGACTGGTGAGAGGTGTATCCCCAAAAAACTACTGAGGCAGGTTCTTTCAAAAGAGGCATTGAAGGCATACTTCATAACTGCTGGATCCTGCAGGGCCGCTATGATCTCTGCCGGGATCTTTTCTCCCTTCGCACACTGAATACACCTGACCGGCCCCTGGTCTACGGAATAACCAAACAGCAACACAGAAAACGAAGGATCATCCACGTACTTATAGACGCCTGCCTTCGTTAGGTCCGTGTTGCTGTAGGTTTCGATATCAATATTGATCTGTTTCATCTTCGATCACCTTTCTTCATAATGTAAGTGGTTGATTTGGAAAGAGGCAGCCAGGGCATATCGCCCTGACCGCCGTGGTAGTTATGCTGACGGGATCAGCTCAGAAAATCGTCGTCTTCTGCTTCACCAAAGTCATCAGCAGCGGTGATATGAGCACCGCCCAGGCTCTCGCCATCGCGTACAAACTGGATATTGCCGAGCGCCGCGGCCACACCCTTGTTCCCGTTCACGGAGAAAGCATAGAACTGAATGCTGACCTTGCAGTAGCAGCCAGAATAGATGGTGCCAGGATCAACCGGATGACGGGCTGCATCCACAACCTGCGGAGCAGTCTTGTTATTGCAGTTGATGAAAAAGGCATCCTGATAAGCCTCATCCTCGCGCTCCACATCGCCGTCACGAAGCGGGAGCTTCAGGACTGCCTTGTTGGGACGCTTGCCGCCAAACTTCGCGATACCATCCGTGATTGCCTGGTCGATCGCTTTGTTAATAAGATCCAGGGTCTCCTTATCATCCTTCGGAATAATGACCGACATGGAATACTTCGGGTCGCCGCCGTTTACAGAGACCGGCTCTGCCACATGCGCATAGGATGCACGTACTTCGTTTGTTACTACTCTTGTTCCATTAATAAGCTTTGCCATAATTAAAATTCCTCGCTTTCATCGTTAAACTCGTCATCGACGTTAGTAATAGTGACTTCCGGTCTCTTATCGCTCACCGGAACGAGCGTCAGCTTGCCTTTGGGCTTTTCCACATACTGCCCCAGAACATTCTGGAAGACTTCTTTACCCATCAGCTTTTCAAATGCAGTCAGTGTGATCAGGCTCTTGTTATAGATATCCGTGTACCCGGCATCCTTTGCAGCCTGTTCAACCGCTGCGGTATCTGTGAACTTCCGGACGGACCTGCCTTCGACGATCTTGTAACCTTCAAAGTGCCGGCCGTCCTCAATTGCCGCTGCCGTCGCATATGCCATGACATCACTGGCCCAGCGGGAGAGCTCCTCTGCCTGCTGCATGACTTCCGCTATCTCTTCATCGGATAGAAGGGCAGGTGGCCGAAACTCCATCCGCGCCAGTTCCAGGAAGGACTCTGCCCTGGCCCGGCACTGATTTCGCGCTTTACAGAAGCGGCACCAGGAACCGGGTGTATACTCGCCTTCACCCTTTGACGCCATCTCTGCCTTCGGCTTCAGTTCTTCTTCCGCCCACTTGTACAGATCCTCTGCACCGATCGACCAGACGGAGATATTTGAGAGCCGCGGCTGGAAAATTGTCATGGTGACGGTATGGATGTCGTAAAGCATATCGAAAAGTTCCAAGGCGCCCAGCGAATAGAGCATCATCTGCGGATTGTGATCGGCATAGACGGGAACCCCGCGACCGTATTTGAAATCCACAATATTTAGTTCGCCGTCTGCCACAAGAAGGAAGTCTCCGGTGCCATACCCGTCCGGGACCCAGCAGGAAAAATCCAGGTGCTGTTCAATCATGGTGACCGGGTCTTTACAGATCTGTCTGGCCTGCCCGACAAGTTCCATGATGTAGTCACGGTAGTCATCGGTGCATTCCTCCATCTCGTCCGTCCAATAATCGGAAATCGGTCGTCTGCCAGCGCGCATCTTCAGGGCTTTTCGGACTTTCCATTCACAGAGAGCGTGTGCCGCGGTCCCTTCTGCAGCAAAGGACGTCTCTTCATCTTGCATTCCTGCGGTGAGCCGAGCAGAGGGTGGACAGTTGATCCACCGCTCCGCCGCAGACGCACCCAGGACACTGTGTGTAATAGGTGGCATCTGTCCCTCCTTACTGCAGTTCTTTCGCCGCTTCAATCAGCTCGCCGTAGCGGGCCGGATCAATGCCGGAAAGCTTCACGGACCCGAAGCTGGTCAGCAGATCCTTCACCTGAGCCGTCAGACCCGCCTGGGACTTTTCCGCCAGTATTGCTCTGACCTGCTCGATCGTGATGACCGGTTTACTTTCTTCTGAAGATCCTGTGGAAGCAGCCGGTGTGCTTTCCGCTGCTTCTGTCTTCTGCAGGCTGGACTTTGACTTCGGGTTCGACTCTTTCTTCTTTACCTGCGTCTCCGTCTGCGTTTCCGCCACGCTTGCAGGTACTGCAGTTTCCGTATCCGCCTTCAACATAGAAGCGATCGCCGTAAGATTCTGCGATAACTCTTCGATAAGCGGGACCAAGTTCTGTATGGATGAGATAATTTGCATGGGTTATTTCCTCCCTGTCGGTGTTGTAAAATTTCATGGTCAGGCCGAGCTTCTTGGCTTCTTCGATCTCGTCGATCATGCCCTCGGTCAATTCATCGCAGAAGATCCAGATCTCTTTGCACTGCTTCATAAGATCCTTGCCCCAGCACATGCCGGTGACCCTTCCGCGCCAGCCTTCCTCCGGGAAGACTCTCGTAAAATAAACATGGGGTGCGATGGGCAGCTTGCTGTAGATGTCAGCCATCCGGCAGTAACCGATCGCATTCTCCAGGTTCTTTTTCGGGTTCCCCTTGTACGGAGAACAGATAAAAACCTTATCCATATTTAACTTTCCTTTCTCCGGCATCTGTGATAAGATACCGGTAAGTGATGGAACGATTCACAACTTTCTCTTCTGCCAGGTCGAGCAGTTATGAGCCGTTCTTTTCATTTTGTTACGGTGGTACCGTTTGTTTTAGAAACTGTGGTTCTTCTTAAACATTCGGTAAGTCCTCGGTCAAAAAAAATAGCGTCAAACTCCGAGAACGATAAGTTTAGCTGTTTTACAAGAGTTAACATCTCCTGCGCTTTGAACTTGTTCTCCGGGCTGCACTCTTTGTGGCACATCGCCTTCTCAGTGATCCCCAGCGCTTTCGCAAGGTCCTTCTGACGAAGGTTCCGTTCCACTCGTTTGGCCTTGAGCATTCTGACGTTCATCGCCGTCCCTCCTTTCTCCGATGTGCCGAGCACGTTCGGTAACTTTTCTCCGATTATATATTACGTTTGGTAAGTTGTCAACCTCACACTTTCCATTCGTTTATCCTTCTCTTCTTCCATGATTCTTCAAAACCCTTTATTTTATGCGGTTTCCAGCCGTTTTCCGGGCATTTAAAAATTTACAAAACAAATTATGTATTGACACGTTTGGTAAGTTCTGTTATACTTTCGGTAAATCAGAGATTTGAATTTATATGAATATAGATCAACTTATAAGAGACTTGCATCTATGCTTCGGGCCGGCTGCCGGCCTATTAGCCAGACAACAGTAAGTGCTGTATCGGGACCCACAAGGGACGGTTGATCAAATACCTGCCGGCGCAGATCACCTGATCGTAAGGCGCGCGGGCAGTGAGACGAAGCTCCCTTATAAAATAAATACACGCCACACTGCAAAATGCTGTGACAGAGCATGTGCAAATCTGAATTAGAAAAGAGGTAAAACAAATGGAAAAGGCCAACACCACACTAGGTACTAGAATCTCTGATTTGTTAGACCAGCAAGGACTCTCTCAACGTGAGCTTGCAGAGAAGGTCGGCATCACGCAGGTTTCTATGTCCCGCTATATCAGTGGTGCACGTACTCCGAAGGCACCTGATTTAGCAAATATCGCTAAAGTGCTTCATACCACAACAGATTATCTGCTGGGGTATGACACGGATGATGGTGATCCGGAGATCGAGTACTATCGTACTCAGCGTGCGATCGCCCGCAATGCCAAGAAGTGGACACAGAAACAAAAGGCCGACCTTGTCAATGCTCTGTTTGAATCCGAGTCCTAGAAAGGAATATTTCAGTGAGGGGACCACTTTCAACAGATCAGTGTAACAAGGTGAAGCAAGCGGTTGCTGACATGTTTGAAGAATGCGAAATCCACACCTGGCCAATCGACTGCTTCGAAATCGCGAGAATTTTAAATTATGTTCTCAGGCCCTATTCATCCCTCTCTCCGGAAGGTATGATAGAAGCCTACGCCAAGGACCCTGATGGTTTTTCACAAGTAGAAGAAAATCCTGAAACCGGTTTGTATCAGTATGTAATTTATTACGATGATCTATCCGGCAATGAAGGTCGCATCCGGTGGACTATTTTTCACGAAATCGGTCACATTTATCTTGGGCACCACGATAACCCGGATGACAGTAACATGATCATAGAAGAAGCGGAAGCAGAGCTCTTTGCCAAAAATGCAATCGCCCCGCTACCGATTATAAGATATTTGAAGATTGAGCACGCAGAAGAGATCCAGGATACGTTCGTGACTTCTTATGAAGCTTCCTTCAATATCATGGAATATTATTGGAAGAGAGTCCAATTCGGGCCGCGGAACATGGAGTCCTTTGAAATTCAGGTCATGAAAATGTTCTGCGTCGCATAATTGTTGATAACTCGGTGGATTTAATGTGGATAAAACACAATATCTTGTGGATTAAACTCGTTTGACACACCAGATGTTGTATGATATAATCCGCTGGTAGTTGCGTAAATTACCGTGGGAGAGGAGGTGAATTTGGAAATGGATGAAATCTACGATACATACGATACAGAAGTAGATGAAGGCGAAGTCTATGATGGCGAGATCGTCATCGATTGTCCGTCAGCATCATTGGCAACTGCCGCAGATACATATAGAGCCATATGCTCCTCCTGGAACACTGATGCTCTCCGGGCAGCAACAGCTTCTCTTTCAGATACCTGTCGTAAAATATCTGAATCCATCCAGCCCGTCCTCGCCTCGAGTCTCTATACAAGTGCCGTCTCCGAGCCCATGGCAAGTAGTATGAGCCATATAGCGGAATCTATAAAACCGCTCGTCTCTACCTGTGCTATGGAAGGGATCACAACGACGGCAGAACGCCTGCGCGATTCGATCGCCATCAGCCCCGCTATCAGTGAAGCAATCCAGAATACCGCAGCTACCGGTATTGTCTCTGTTGCAGAAAGCATCCGGGATACCATGGCAATTGATCCGGGTGTTACTGCTGCTCTCGGAAGCACAATAAAGGATTCCATGGCTGAAGCTGTACAGCCGCTTGTCGCGAGTACCGCTTTAGAGAACATCTCCTCTATTGCCTCTGTTGCTCGTGAGGCACTTAGCGTAGGTGCAGCGTTCAGCGAGAATATAATGAGTGCAGCCCGTGTTGCGGTCGAAGCGGTTCGGCCCATGCAAACAGCACTGAGTGCATGGAAAGAGACCATGATGGCCAGCCTCGATATGAGTAAGCTCTTTTCGGCCATGACGATTGCCATTGATTTTACCGATCTCTTTGCACCTTACAGGGAAACAATGGCAAGAATAGCTGATCTCATGCATTCCATCTGGGAGCGATCCGGATGCAGTCTTCACGGATTAGCACACCTGCTTTTCCGCTTCCTCTACTCTAGATGGAAACGACGGCCGCGGATATTTTTACTCCCTGGGCATGAAGCTGTAAGGCAAGCAGCGGCTCTTGTCAATGTTGGTCTCTCACCGCCTAAGCAGATCCGTGAATTTGCAGTACGCATCCGCCAGACGTATCTTCTTAAGCACCAGCGAATCAGTGATGATTCCGAAGATCTGGATAATAGCTTTTCACTTATTCTTGCAACTTGGTGACTACAGCTATTATATGGAACGGAGGTAATATCATGTTCCTGGAACTAAAAGAGTGCATCAAAGATGCGTTTGACCCCGCCCTGAAGAGTTACGTCGAATCTGATGACTACCGACAGGCGCAGTGGGAATTCAATAAAATGTTTTTCAGCCTGTATAATGAGCTCCCGGAGGAGCAACAGAAAAAACTTACAGAACTGTCAAATGCCCGCGACGATCTCGAATCCGGTCTCGCGCTGGAGGCATATTACAGAGGCGTCGTCCATGGCATCGAACTGCATAACGACGTAAAATAGTTACTATCGGTCCGGCCGGCAAATAATCTGACCGGACCGGTCATTTCAACATTCTCATAGTGGTGAGAATATGCTATATTAACAGTGCAAAGCAATCCGCACGGTAAAAACAGAACATTACAGCGCAAAACAGCATAATGAGTTTCATGCCTATATGAAATAGTCATGGTTAGGCTGGGCCCGGTGTGGTTTGGCATGGACATGAAACGCTACCCTCCAACAATCAAATTCCATTTTCTTTGAAGGAGGAACATTATGTATTCAGAAAGCACCTTAAGAAGACGCGCACACAAAATCGGTTATCACATTCAGAAGGGTTTCCAGCACTTCGGCCGTTATGTATTCCACAATTCATATGGTGAACGTTATACTGGCTATATGGTTATGGACCTGCAGACCGGGTTTTACGAATGGGGCGGGTATGATTCCAATTTTGATTTTCTGTGGGACATCGAGGATGTTGAAGATTTTTTAAAGGAGCGATATGAAGCGCTCGGTCTTGCCTGGTAAGACCTAAAATTCACCGGCAACCGTGCAATGATTGTAATAAGAACCTCCGGCACCTTGGGTAGCACCGGAGATTCTTTTCTATCGTTTAGAGTCTCACCGTAAAAAACGATCGATTATCCGAGGCCGCCTTCCGAACAGATGGAAGACGGCTTTTTAATGTGCAATATATCGCAAATACGTTAATAATATACGCATCTCCGCTCTACCGCCCATCCTCTTTCTCTGCTATCCTACCTACAAAAGAAGGAGGTATCCAGCCATGCACGAAAAGATCTCCAGGCTCACAGCAGCCACCGACCAGCTTTACTGGATCTGTAAATACGCACACCTCGGCGCGGTGGCAAATCAAGATGAAAATGCCGGACTGTTGGCTGCCATTGAGCAGTTAGCGGATCAGGTTAATATGATGGCGATGGAGGTTGAGGGTGAGGGGGAAAACTTCTGTAATTATATTCCCTCACTATACATTAAGAAAGGCAGTTCATAAGATAATCTAGTCTATCTGGCATGATTTCCTTGCATTTTTGTGCCTTGTCTAAAGTCATAAATCCCGGATGCGCTGCCGGATTTCTATATTTTTCTACCAAATCATTTATCTTCCTGATATATTGTACATTTAAAAGATCCGCTACACTTGTTTCCTTTTCTAGGTAGTCACGAAAATCCTGAAGCAATGGACTAGCTGAAATAACCGATGCATCATTTACCATGGACATTATGGTGTTCATCTGACCCAGTGTATATTCAGGTTTATTTGTCCTAGCACTTTTTGTGAGGGATTTTACGAACATTCCCGTTTTATTCATCAAGAATTTTGTAGCTTTATCTGTGGCAAGGAAGCTATCTAGTTCTCGCCCTTTTCTATGAATCACGTCGACTGTATACTTGGTGAATATCTTCAATAAAAACTCATTTTCTATTGCGCGACACAGTTCAAGAATAACCGGAGAATAGTCCGGTTTGTTATATTTTTGGAGCGATGAAAACAGATATTCTGCGACCGGTATCAGTTTTCTCGTTAGTTCTTCCAACTCATCCCAATTATTGTATAGGCTCTGGCAAAGACCATAATAATCTTCTAAATCTTCCTCATTAATGTTCTTCTCGATCCGATCCAGTTTTCTTGACATCAAAAGGATTTTCTGATCCACTTCTCTTGTTTCATCTTTAAGATCTAGAAAAGCATGTTCCAAAGCATCAATCTTTTCAAGCATTGTATCAAGTTTACTATTGATTTGCTCTGTGTTGCTTTTGATAGTATCAACGTTTCCGCTAATCCGATTTATGCTGTCTTCAGTAAATTCAGCGCTTTGGAGCAGTAAGTGAAGTATATCTTTGTTTTCATTTACACTATTCATAAGTGCACGCAGAAGCATTTCTTGTGAAAAGGCAGTCCTTTCATCCATCTTCAATCACCATCCTTCCAATTCATCACCGAAAGAAGAAGTTCTTTTGATGGAGCATTCTTTAGCTTTTTCACAGTCCTACTATGAGTGAAATGC
>JBGUOI010000277.1:0-10789 GCA_045118075.1 Porcincola sp.
CGGGTCATGGGTTTATTCATGACAATCGGAAATAAACGTGCGAAGGATAACACATGGATTATAAAATACTGCCGGTGGGAGATAGTGCGCTGACGATCGTGTTCGGGAATGAGATCGATCCCGAGATCAGCCGGATCGTACGAATCGCCAGGAAGTATCTCACCGATAAAAATATTGAAGGCGTCAACGAATATGTGCAGACATATGCGACCCTGATGGTGCATTACCGCCCGGTCGAGATCGGATATGACGAGCTTTCGGAGAGAATCCGGAAAGAACTGTCTCAGATGGACCCGGAAGGGGACCGGATGAAGAAAAAGACGATCGTTATCCCGGTCTGCTACGGCGGGGAATACGGGCCGGATCTGTCTGCGGTCTGCGCGCATACGGGGTTGTCGGCCGAAGAAGTGATCAAAAGGCACAGCAGTACGGACTATCTCATCTACATGCTGGGATTTATGCCGGGTTTTGTCTACCTGGGCGGAATGGATCCCTCTATCAGCACGCCGCGCCTGAAGGATCCCCGCGAACGTCTCGAGAAGGGTTCTGTCGGCATCGCCGGAAACCAGACAGGCATCTATCCGCTGGTATCTCCGGGCGGATGGCAGATCATCGGCAGGACGCCGCTTGAATTGTATGATCATGAAAGAGAAGACCCGATCCTTTATGAAGCGGGTGAGTTTATCCGTTTCGTTCCGGTTTCCGGTGAGGAATTTATTGCCATCAGGAAACAGGTAGAGGAGAAAACATATGAATATCAGTGGATCGGGGAGGGGTGACGGAAAATGGCAATGCATGTGATCTTTCCGGGAGCCCGGACCACGATTCAGGATAAAGGCAGGCTCGGCTACCAGAACAGCGGATTTGCGCCGAGCGGCTTTATGGACAGGGTGGCCTCCAGGATGGCCAATGTCCTGGTGAAAAATGATGACTCGGACGCGGTGCTGGAGTTTTGCCTGGTCGGCCCGGTCCTTCGGTTTGATGAAGATGTAAACCTGGCTGTCTGCGGCGGTGATTTTCGAATCGAATTCGGCGGCCGGTCCTATCCGCCAAACAAGGCGATCCATGTACCGGCCGGGGTACCGGTCAAGGTGACGACCGGCGCCGTGGGCACGTACGGATCCCTGGCTGTGGGAGGCGGACTGGATATTCCGGAAGTGATGGGAAGCCGCAGTACGAACCTTCGCTGCGGGATCGGCGGTTTTCACGGAAGGTTCCTTAAGACAGGAGATGTTATTGAGCTTCGGGACCCGGAAAACGGAAAACAGAATCTTTCCTGGAGATGGGTGCCCAAAAGGCACCTGATCATGAAGAGCGACCTTGATCTTACCAGAGTGAGGGTGATCCCCGGTCCCCAGGAAGACATGTTCACGGAAAACGGAATTAAGACATTCTATGAAAGCACCTATGTGATCAGTCCGCAGAGCGACCGGATGGGATTTCGGCTTCGCGGTCCCAAGGTCGAGTCGTACCACGGCTGTGACATCCTTTCGGACGGAATCGTAAACGGAAGTGTCCAGATATCGGGAACGGGAGAGCCGATCGTGATGATGGCGGACAGACAGACCACGGGAGGCTATGCCAAGATCGCTTCGGTCATCAACGTGGATATTCCGCTGTTTGCGCAGCTCCGGCCGGGGCAGGAAGTGCAGTTTGTCCGCTGCACCGTGCAGGAAGCTCAGCAGCTCATCAGGGAACGCGACCGCGCATGGAAGGAATTTTGCCGGAAACTGGATGAGAGCGAGCCGGAAGATAACAAGAAGGACTACACGGTCACCGGCCTTCGCAGCGGCATACACGCGACCGGCGGCAGGGGACGCCGGCGCATCGGATGGAACAAGGAGATGAGACAGCGCGGATACAGAAAGAGAGGGAGACCAAATGATCAGTGATTACAAAGATCTTACGCCGCTCGAGATGAGACACATCATCCGGGAAGGTAAGTTTACGGAGCCGACCAGCGGCCTGTGCCCCGGATATGCCCAGGCCAACCTTATTATTCTTAAAAAGGAACATGCCTACGATTTCCTGCTGTTCGCGCAGCGCAACCCGAAAGCCTGCCCGGTACTGGAAGTGCTGGATACGGGAAGCCGCTTCACCCGCTTTGTGGCGCAGGACTGTGATATAGCCAAAGACTTCCCCAAGTACCGGATCTATGAAAAAGGGGTATGCACCGGTGAGTATACGGATGTTGAAGAATTCTGGAGCGATGACCTGGTAGGTTTTCTGATCGGCTGCTCCTTCAGTTTTGAATCGGAGATGATCGAGGCAGGCATTGAGATCAGGCATAACACGATGGGCTGCAATGTGCCGATGTACATCACGAACATCGACACGGTGCCGGCGGGTGTTTTCTCCGGCAAGATGGTGGTCTCCATGCGCCCCGTTCCGCCGGAGCAGGTCGTGAAGGCGGTAACGGTCACCGCTGCCCTTCCCAAAGTCCACGGAAGTCCCATCCATATCGGAGATCCTTCCGCGATCGGCATCAAAGACATCAACCACCCTGAATTCGGAGACCCGGTCGAGATCAAAGAGGGAGAGGTGACGATGTTCTGGCCGTGCGGAGTGACACCGCAGTCGGTGGTCATGAATGTTAAGCCGGATTTCGCGATCACCCATGCGCCCGGCCATATGCTGCTGCTTGATGTAAAGAATGCCGATCTGAAAGAGTGAGGTGGAGCATAATGAAAGTTGATCTGAACTGTGACCTTGGGGAGAGCTTCGGCGCGTACACTATCGGAATGGATGAGAAAGTCATCCCGCTGATCTCCTCGTGCAATATCGCCTGCGGTTTCCATGCCTCCGATCCGCTCGTGATGAGAAAGACCGTCGCAATGGCAAAGGAAGCGGGAATTGGGATAGGTGCCCATCCTGGCTTCCCGGATCTGATGGGATTCGGACGAAGAAATATGACCATTTCTCCGGAGGAGGCGGGTGCCTATATCACCTACCAGCTGGGGGCCCTGTATGCTTTCGCAAAGTCGGCGGGGGTAAAGATCCAGCATGTGAAACCGCACGGAGCCCTGTACAATATGGCCGGGAAGGATCATAAGCTGGCTCTGGCGATCGCGAAAGCGGTGCACTCGTTTGACCCGCAGCTGATTCTTTTGGGCCTTTCCGGCAGCGAGAGCATTAAAGCGGCCGCGGAAATTGGCCTTCCCGCGGCAAAAGAAGTGTTTGCGGACAGGGCTTACATGCCTGACGGGAGCCTGATGCCGCGCAGCATGGAGGGAGCCGTCATCTATGATGAGGATGAGGCGATCAGCCGTGTAATCCGCATGGTGAAAGAACATAAAGTCACCGCCGCCGACGGCACCGACATCGAGATCATTCCCGACTCGATCTGTGTACACGGAGACAACGTGAAGGCCCTGGCTTTCGTGACGCAGATCCGCAGCGCCCTCGAGGCGGAAGGCGTAGAGATCGCCCCGCTCTCCAAAATCGTCACATCAGGTGACTGACAATGATCCATATCCCGCCGATTCCGACGAAGGCATAGATGACCTTTCCGAAGACATCGGCGGGTATTTTTTTATGAATCGCAAGGCCAAGGAGCGTGCCAATGAACATGGCAATGATCCCGGCACCGACCATCGGCAGGTCCGCCATATCCAGCCGTCCCAGAAAGAGGCTGATGATCAGAATGACAAAGTTATTTACACAGAGGAATGCCTGGATCGTCGCCAGGTATTCTTTTTTGCTTTTGGTAGCCGGAAGAAGATAGAGAGCAGCTGTGGGACCGCCCGAAGCGAAAAGCCCGTAACAGATGCCGCAGATGATCCCAAGCCCCGTTCCGGAGGCAATGGTGGGTTTAATATGGATCTTCGATGAAAAGAAAAAGAAGAAGACCGATACCGCCACGAACATGATGCCCAGGAGCAGATACATCACATTCGAACTGACTTTGGCGGACAGAAGATTAACGATTCCGCAGATGACCGCGGTCGGGATCAGGAAGGGAAGCATGATGCCCCATCGGATGGAATCTCTGTATTTTATGCTGATATAAAGAGTACTGATGCTGACCATGACGATGGACAGGCCCATAGCCTTGCTGTAGTCCATCAGCAGAGGCAGAAATCCCATGGTGATCATGGTAGTCCCGAAACCGAGAGCGCTCTGGACCAGAGATCCGGACAGAATGATGAGCATGACGATGAGGATCGTTGAAAACAGCATGGAGGTCCTCCTTGAAATCATATAAAACAGTTCACGTAACGGAAGACATTATATCATAAACACCTACCAAATTGACGGTTTTTATGATAGTATTATCATGTAGTACTAATTTTTTTTGTTTTTCTTTTAACATATCGAAAATGCATCCGGATATATTCGTGCTGATACAGAATGGCGGGATGCTTTAGGGCCGAAGCGGTCGTTTATGACTGGCAGAAACAGCTCGGCATCGATACGATCACAATTTATAAGGTAGAGAATCTTTTCGAGGCTAGACTGGCCGGCGACTATGATCTTTCCTTTTTCAGCTGAACCAGTGGATTTCATTCAGTGTAATACAGGAGGGCAAAATATGAAGTGGATGAAAACATTGACTGCTGCATTGGCTGCAACGCTTATCTGCACCTGCGCCGCGTGGGGCGCAAATGACAGGATCGAGATCAGCGTTGCCGGAGGCGGTGAAGACGCAATGGATCTGGATACCGCAACGGGAATCTCCATGTACAGTATTTCCTGCTGCCGGCATCTGTTTGAAGGTCTGTACAAACTGGGACCGGAAGGGGAGATCGTCCTTGGACAGGCCGAAAGTGTAGAAGTGAGTGATGATTATCTGCACTGGACTTTTAAGATCCGCGACGACGCGACCTGGTCGGACGGCAAGCCGGTTACGGTAGATGACTTCGTCTGCGGGTGGACACACATGTACGAATCGGACGGTGCGTTCAAGTACCTGTTTGAATGTGTTTCCGCAACGCTGGATATAATTGATGAGAAGACGATGACGATCAACCTGGACTATCCGTGTGAATTCCTCCCGTCACTTCTCGCATTCGTGCCAAGTTATCCGATCCGCCAGGATTACCTGGATATGTACGGAGACGCATATGCGACGGATCCGGAAAAGGCTGTCTATAACGGCCCGTTCGAGCTGACGGGATGGAAGCATGGTGAGGTCGTTGTGACAGAACGCCGCAATGACTACTATGATTCAGAGAATATCGCCGTCAGCAAGATCAACTGGCTTCTGCTCACCAATGAATATGAAGCTTTGGAAGCCTTTGAACGCGGCGAGATCACCTATTCGGATCTGTGTCCGGAAGAAGAAAAGGGAAGGCTGGAAGGCGCCGGCCTGTCTTATGCTTCGGGAAACAACTGCTACTCCGTCATGTTCAACAACGGTCCTAACGGTAATGATGTGCTGAAGGATGTAAGAGTCCGCAAAGCGCTTACTCTTGCAATCGACCGTTACAGTATCATGGATTACCGTGACTGCTACGATGAGATCGCAAAAACTTATCTCGGAAGCGGTTATGTTAACGAGGACGGGGTGGATTTCTCGGAATATGCGCCGGCCTGGTTTGATGTGGATGATTATGAAGGAAACTGCGAGGAGGCCAGGGAGCTGCTGGCCGAGGCGGGTTATCCTGACGGGCAGGGCTTCCCCGAACTGATCTATATCGTGAATAACGACAGCCGAAAGGATATTGCCGAGAGGATCTGCTATGACTGGCAGAAACAGCTCGGGATCGATTCGATCACTGTCTATAAAGTGGATAATTTCTATGAAGCCAGAGGCGCCGGTGACTATGATCTCGCTTATTTCGGCTGGGTCATGGATTATGCCGATCCTTCGAACATGTTCTACTCCATGACGACCATGGACAATTATGACGCGTTCTGGTACAGCGAAGAATACAATGATGAATTTACCGCAGCTGTTCATTCGGCTACGCAGGATGAGCAGTGGGAACACTATGCGGAGTGTGAGAGAATACTGGCTGAGGAAATGCCGATATCGATCATCCTCCACGGCAAGGACTGGTACCTGTTCGATGATACTGTCTATGACGGTTTGGTGTACTCCTGCGGATGCTTTGTGTTTACCTATCTGACACAGATCGTGTAACGGCTTTCGGGTGATCGGATATGATCTATACCGTAACGGTCAATCCTTCGGTGGATTATCACATGGATCTGTCCCGGACCGGATTTGAGGCAGGAAAGATCAACCGGTCCTCAAAAGAGGAGATGTTTCCCGGAGGCAAAGGCCTGAATGTTTCGGTCGTTCTGGCTCAGCTTGGGATCGAAAGCACCGCATGGGGATTTTCCGCCGGAAAGTGCGGGGACCTGCTTGAAGCACTTGCCGCCGAACGTGGTGTACACTGCAGCTTCATCCGTCTGCCGGAAGGGGAGACACGGATCAACGTAAAGCTCGACTGTGATGCGGAGACTGCCGTTAACGGCAGCGGGCCGAAGATCAGCCCGGAGTCGGTGGATCAGCTGCTTGAAGGAGTAAAGAACCTTTCACCGGCAGACACAATTGTACTCAGCGGAAATCTCCAGACGGGAACCGGGGACCTTTATGTATCGGTCTGCAAGGAAGCGTTGAAAAGAGGCGTACGCCTGGTGGTGGATACCGGAGGAGAGCAGCTTCGGGAAGTGCTGGGCTTTCATCCTTACCTTATCAAACCGAATGAGGATGAGCTGCTTGAAATGTACAACGCTTCTGACCGCAGTGAGAAGGGAATCATCTCCCTTATGGAAAGATGCCGCACTGACGGAGCATTAAGCGTCCTGGCCACCCTTGGCGAAAGAGGCGCCCTCTATCTTGCGCCCGGGGGAGACCTGTTCAGAGCCAGTATCCTTAAAACGGACCGGATGATCTCCACGGTGGGAGCCGGCGATTCGACCGTGGCGGGCTTTCTTGCCGGAATCAGTATGTTTCCGGGCGATTACGGAAAGGCGCTGCATCTGGCCTGCTCGGCGGGCACAGCCGCATCCCGGTGCAGGTGGCTGGCTTCAAAAGAGGAAATCGAGGCTGCAGCCGAAGATATCCTGGTGGAGAAGATCTCATAGAGAAATATAGTGAAGCTGCCATGACAAATGGCAGCTTTATTTGCGCATACAGCCGGTGCGTGCTATGATGTGAAGGTATGATCTTGCGTTCCGGGAGGTTTTGAAAATGGAACAGAACAATATGAAAGAAATGAGTGCTGCGGTCAATGCCAGGCTTTTTCTGCTGTTTCTCGGCATCATGCTGATGGTGAATGCCCTGACGGTGTCTCTTCGCAACGGTACGGGATATCTTAAATTTTCGGGCATCATGGAAAAAATGGTGTCTGAAGGGACTTATTCGCCGGCAGAGACGGAGAGTCTGACGGAAGCTGCTGCGGAGACTTCAACGGAAAACACGACTGAAGTTCCGGCGGAAGCCCAGATGCCTCAAACCGATGAAGAAGTTGCCCAGCAGCTTCTAAGAGGCGGTGTTGATTACAGGGATCTTCGCCTGATGGGCATTTTGTGTATGATCCAGATGATCGCCGAACTGGTCGTCGGTTTTATCTGCGCTATCCTTGCCAACCGCGTCGACAAGTCGAAGATCACCGTATTTGCGACTGCGGCACTTATCTGTGTTGAAGCGATCGTCCTGACTGTCCAGTTCACCATGGGCGCGATGAGACTGTCATCGCTGCTTTATTCGATCATTATGCCTCTTGTCCTGCTGTGGGCCGCCAACAAGCTTCGCCAGCTGGCCAAGGCAGACCCCGAACGCGTCTACGCAGTGCTTCCGCGTGACAAACAGCGGCCTTCCGGTCAGTCCGGGAATAACCAGGGCTCTGCATCTCGTACGCCGTCGGGTCCGGCAAGCTCTCAGACTTCCGCCGGCTCAGCCGTGAGCGGTTCCGGAAAGAGCCTGCGTGACAGGGCGATGATGCATGTAGATGAGGACGAAGAAAACCGGGAAGCTGAACCGGACGCTGAAGAAAGCGACGCTGGGGAGCCGGAACCAGAAGAAATCGATGTTGAAGCGCCTGATGAAGAAAAAATTGAAACAGAAGACAGCGAGGAGTGACCGGGATGGAATTATATAACGGAAGACCGGCTGATTTAGAGGGCCGCCTGCCGCGGGAGATAAGGACATACGATTTTCTGGATGAGCTGGGGATCCCGTATCAGCGAACAGACCATGAGCGGGCAGACAACATGGAAGCGTGCAATGTTATCGACGCAGTGCTCGGGGTAGTGATCTGCAAGAACCTGTTCCTGTGCAACCGCCAGAAAACAGCGTTTTATCTGCTGATGATGCCGGGAGACAAAAAGTTCAAGACCAAAGAACTGTCAAAGCAGATCAATTCAGCGCGCCTGTCATTTGCCGAGCCGGAGGATATGCTTAAGTACCTGGATATAGAACCGGGAGCTGTCAGCATCATGGGGCTGATGAATGATAAGGAACACGCCGTAAAGCTGCTGATCGATGAAGATGTGTTAAAGGACGAGTATCTTGGCTGCCATCCGTGCGTGTGCACTTCCAGCCTGAAGATGCCGACAAAAGACGTGATTGAAAAGTTTCTTCCGGCGACCGGCCATGATTACATGACGGTGCATCTGGTGGGAGAATAAATGAAAAACGGTCCTGCGCTTATTGGTGCAGGACCGCTTTATATCTTTATATATCTTTATTTTTCCGTGATGACTTTCACGGCCGGCGCCGAGATGCCGGCAGCTCCCATGGCGGTCGTGACGGACTGGGTCAGGTCAAAATAGACATCCCAGTAATTTTCCGACTTGGTCCAGGCACGGACCGTGAATTCCATGGCTTCATTCGTTCCGCCGGAGAGGCGAGCGAAAGGAGCCGGATCGGCCAGAACGAGAGCATGGCCGGAGACGGTCTTAAGGAGCAGATCCTGGACCTTTGCCACATCCTCGCCTTTGCCGCAGGCAAATACCAGGTCTACACGGCGAAGCGGCTCGCTTGAAAAGTTGGTCACATTGGCGTTCATCAGTGTTCCGTTGGGGATAGTGACCCGCCGGTTGTCGGTCGTGGTCAGTACTGTATAGAACAGGGCAATGCTTTTCACGACGCCTTCCTCGCCCCCGGCGCTGACATAATCACCCACATTGAAGGGGCGGAATACGAGAAGCATGATGCCGCCGGCCAGATTTCCGAGAGCGCCCTGCAGGGACATGCCGACAGCCAGGCCTGCGGTGGCGAGAACCGTGATCACGGATGCCATCGGGACACCGAGAATGTTGACCACAGAAAGGATCAGGACAACATACAGAACGATCTTAACGAAGTTTGTGGCAAAAGAATGGACGGTAGCGTCCATTTTTTTAAGTACACTAAGGCCGTCAAATATTTTAACGATCTTATTGACCACAATGCGCCCGATAATAAATACCAGAAGAGCAAGCAGGATCTTACCGCCCGCCTTGGTACAGATATCAACGGCAGTTTTCATAAATTCAGTCATGGTTTTCTCCTTTCTTTTTCCTGTATCAAATTGCTGATTATACTGATAATATAGCTCATATAAATGGAATATACAAACAAAAAGGCCTCGAAGTTGACAGCACCGATGAGCGCATGATACATTTTAATAAACACGCGTTCACGGAGGATGCTATGGGAATCACAAGTCAGGAAATAGCAAGATTGGCGAACGTCTCGAGAAGCACTGTTTCAAGGGTGATCAATCATTATCCGAACGTGCCGGAAGAGACGAGGCAGAAAGTACTTAAAGTGATCCGGGAATATGATTACCATCCCAATGAGATCGCAAGAGCGCTGGCGGGCAAAGCCAGCACGGAGATCGGGCTGTTTGTGCTGGAACAGCGCTACGGCGGCCTGATGGCTTCGAATTTCATTCACCGCATGATCAGCGCGCTGGTCAGGATCTGTTATGAAAACCAGAGCGCGCTTTCTGTGTATCTGGTCCAGAACGAACAGGATTTTGAGAATATTAAGGATACATACCGCCGGAAAAAGATCTGCGGCGGGATCTTCGTCGGGTTTGAATACAAAATGGACTGGGTCGTTGCACTGATCAGAGAAGGGTTTAACATGGCGGTGGTCGATGTCGATCCGGCTGAGGTGAAGAGCGCAGAAAACGCCGGTATCCTGGTATTTGACAATGAACAGGCCGGCTATATGGCGACGCGGCATCTGATCAGCCTCGGAAGAAAGAACATTCTTCACGTGTCCGGTGACGGAAGATTGTCCTCGGTCAAACGCCGGGAGGGGTACCTGCGCGCCATGCGCGAGGCCGGCCTTGAGAATCAGACCATGATCGTGGAAGGAAATTTTGATCCGGCCACCGCAACAAAAGAAGTGATTAAAGCGATCCGAAGCGGAACGCAGATCGACGGCATATTTGTCTCCAGCGACCGAATGGGGTTTGGCGTCGTCCATGCCATCCGGGAACAGGGGCTGATGGTGCCCGGTGACATCGCCGTGATCGGCTGCGACCATGTGGATGAGATCGCAAATATTCAGGAGATAAAGCTGACATCGATATTTCTTCCGCAGACGGAACTGGTCGACACGGCAGTCAGGATGCTTCTGGGGAAACAGCCGAAGGAGGTGCTGACAGAGCCCGTTCAGATGGTCAGCGGCGAGACAGCATAACAGGTTCCGAATTATAGGTAAAAATAGACAGAGTGTCCAATTTCTCACTTTGATATTTGGTGAATCATACAAAGTGAGAATAGGACACTTTTTTATATTGACAGAAGAAATTGGATATTATATATTATATTTAACCAATAAACGCGCGTTCACAGCGAACGCTTTTATTTAAACCAGGAATAAACGCGCGTTCACAGCGAA
>JBGUOI010000278.1:0-2230 GCA_045118075.1 Porcincola sp.
CATGATATATTGGAACGGCTTCTGGGAGATCCGGATTTGCAGAAAACAGCCGATTTCTCCTAAATCGGAGAAATTGCTGTTTTTGCCAATCGAATTTTGAATGCATTTTCTTCATAATGAAACCATCAAACTGCAGAAAGGATCGCTGAGTATGAATACTTCTGAAAAAATGAAAGGTTTTGCTGCAAAACAGCTCTACGGATGGTTGGATAAGAACCCGGAAGAAAATATACCCAAGATTCTGGACTATCTGGAAAAACACGATCCGGATGGAATTAGTCTGACTTCTCAGATTAAAGCGATTCGTAAGGCTCTTGCCGATCCGGATAACAACTGGTCCAGATTGGTAAAAAGCCTTTGGACGGATATCGACGCAGGGCAGCGAAAAAAGCTGGTGGAAACCGTTGTCGTAAATGGCACACTAATTGGGACTCCAAAAACTACCAAGCTGCAGGAAAAATATCAATGCAATATTCCCTGGGCGATCCTGATGGACCCGACCAGCGCCTGTAATCTCCATTGCACCGGCTGTTGGGCAGCAGAATATGGCAACAGGCTAAACTTAAGCTTCGAGCAGCTGGACAATATCATTGAGCAGGGAAAAGCTCTGGGGACCTATGTTTATATTTACTCCGGCGGAGAACCTTTGGTCCGAAAGGCTGACCTGATCCGGCTGTGCGAAAAACATCCGGACTGCGGTTTTCTGGCCTTTACCAACGGAACGCTGATTGACGACAGCTTTGCCGACGAGATGCTTCGTGTCGGAAACTTTGTTCCTGCCATCAGTATCGAAGGCTTTGAAGAGGCTACCGATTCCCGCAGGGGAAAAGGAACGTACGCCAAAGTTATCGAGGCAATGGAACGCCTCAAGGCACGTAAGCTGCTGTTTGGGATCTCCTGCTGCTATACCAGCGCCAACGTAGAGGTCATTGGAAGCGAAGAATATTTTGACGCCATGATCGATATGGGCGCAAAGTTCGCATGGCTCTTTACCTACATGCCAATCGGAGCAGACGCGGTGCCCGAACTCATCGCCACAGCTGCGCAGCGGAAATTCATGTATGAAAAAATCCATGAATACCGGCAGACCAAGCCGTTGTTTACCATGGACTTTTGGAATGACGGAGACGCAGTAGGCGGCTGTATCGCGGGCGGACGTGGGTATTGCCACATCAATGCCAATGGTGATATGGAACCATGCGCATTTATTCATTACTCAACCGCAAATATCAAGGAACAGACGCTGCTGGAATGCTATCAGTCTCCGTTGTTCATGGCTTATCGCAGAAATCAGCCCTTCAACGAAAATATGCTTCGCCCCTGCCCTGTTCTGGACAATCCCGGCAGACTGACTGAAATGGTGGAGGAATCCGGCGCCTATTCCACCGATCTTGCCTCTCCGGAGCGTGCCTGCGATTACTGTAACCGCTGTGTACCCGCTGCCGAGCGCTGGGCTCCGGTTGCAGATGAACTCTGGGAAAATATGCCGAACAAACGAGGAACTCTATATACCGGAAAAATGGCAAAGAAAAACTGACAGGAATGGAGAAGAACGATGAACGTATCATCAACGATTGCAAAATTTGGACTTACAAAGGCATTTCGACATCTTTATAAGGATCCGGAAAACAATCTTCCTCAGCTTATGGACTGGGCGGATAAGTTTTCAAAGGGGATCTATCCTTCTCAGCGGGCGGCAGTCCGCGCGGCAATAGAGGACCCGGATAATGCATATTATCCTTATATACGTCATCTGATCAACGATGTGGATCCGGACGTGCTGACAGCCGTTGCCGTAAACTTCTTTATTAATGAAAATCTGATCGGCGGTCCCATTCAGGATGAGTGGAAAGAAAAATATCAATGCAACATTCCGTGGGCAATCCTTCTTGATCCCACATCTGCCTGCAATCTTCATTGCGTAGGGTGCTGGGCGGCAGAGTATGGAAATAAACTGAATCTCAGCTTTGACGAAATTGATGACATCGTTCGTCAGGGTAAAGAGATGGGGGTTTATATGTATATCTACACGGGTGGCGAGCCGCTTGTCCGCAAGAAGGATCTGATCCGCATCTGTGAGAAACATGATGACTGCATTTTCCTGGCCTTCACGAACGGAACACTGATTGATGAAGCTTTTGCCGATGAGATGCTGCGGGTAAAAAACTTCGTCCCGGCGATTTCCCTGGAAGGCTTTGAGGAAGCCACCGACAGCCGTCGCGGAGAGGGC
>JBGUOI010000279.1:0-32329 GCA_045118075.1 Porcincola sp.
CGCGAGCATAGCGCATGCATTCGGAGCTTTGTCTGAGTGCACTTTAGTGCACGAGTTAGCGGAGAATGCATGCTATAGGCGGCGCAGTGTTTTCAAAAGCGGCAAATAGCAGAAGATCCTTGAATTTGCCGGTTTGTTATCCATCAGCTGTCCCGGGACCGTCCCCGGGGTCATCTCATGTCCCTCTTGCATATCTCTTTTCCCTTGGGGTATAATGACTTGTACGAAAGGTCTTTGTACTGGTGGTACAGAGGACAGCTTGTTTAGATGGAGGTTTTTATATGGTACAGGCAGCAGTATTTGGCTTTGGCACGGTCGGAAGCGGCGTGGTTGAGATTCTGGACAAGAATGCGGGACAGATCGCCAGAAGAGTGCCGGGCGGCCTGAATGTGAAATATATCCTGGATATCCGCGAGTTCCCCGACAGCCCTTACGGCGGCAAGGTAGTCCATGATATCGATCAGATCCTGAATGATCCGGAGATCAGGGTGGTCTGCGAGACGATGGGAGGAAAGGAGCCCGCCTACACGTTCACGAGGAAGGCACTTGAGAAGGGCATCAGCGTGTGCACTTCCAACAAGGAGCTGGTGGAGCATAAAGGAGCGGAACTGCTGGAGATCGCCAGGGAGCATCATTGCAGTTACCTGTTCGAAGCAGCAGTCGGCGGCGGTATTCCGCTGATCATGCCGATGCTCAACTGCCTGGAGCAGGAGAAGATCACTTCGATCACGGGTATTTTGAACGGTACGACGAACTACATCCTGACCCGTATGGAGCAGGAAAACGCGGAGTTTGACGATGTCCTGAAACAGGCCCAGGCCCTGGGATATGCCGAGAGAAATCCGCAGGCCGATGTGGAAGCACACGATACCGGCCGTAAGATCGCCATTCTGGCTTCTCTTTTGAGAGGAAGATCCATCCGGTTCGATGACCTCCACGTGGAGGGTATTACGAAGATCACACCGCAGGATCTCGCATTTGCAAAGGCGCACGGGTTCCGTGTCAAACTGCTCTGCGTGTGCAGGGATATGGGCGAGGATCTGGCTGTCTATGCGGCGCCGCACCTGGTAGGATCGGATTCGCCGCTGTATGCGGTCAATGACGTGTTCAACGCGGTTCTCTTCCACGGAAATATGGTGGATGACCTGATGCTCTACGGACGCGGAGCAGGGAAACTGCCGACGGGATCTGCCGTGGTGGCGGATATGGTGACGGCCGTCTGCCATGACGGTGAGAGCGTGCCGATCCGGTGGAGCCGTGAGGTGGAAGCGCCGGCACCATTTGAAAAATGCGTGAATGAATTCTTTATCCGGGCTGCTAAAGAGGATGCGGAAGCGGTCCGCGCTGCACTGGAGGATATGATCAGTGAGGATTGGACCGATGCCTCGTGCGCAGAGGATGCAGCGTTCGTTACGAAGGCTGTGACTGAGGGAGAGTTTGCTTCGAAGTGCGCAGGCCTTTCCCTGAAACAGGTCATCCGCATCTGCCGTAAATAAGGTAGAAGGATCCGGTATTTGGGTAAATGGGGGCTGACGATAATCGGCAGCTCCTTCTTTTTAAGCCGGCGGGTCTTAATAAGGGTGCCGGAACGGACAACAGGAGAATAAGATGGACCGGGAACGCTTTGAGAAACAGATGGCTTTTGCCCTGGAGATAGATAAGGAAAAGAATATTTTTCGTCAGACTCATTTAAGCGGCCGCGGGCGCAGGGAAAATGATGCCGAGCATGCGTGGCATATGGCTGTCATGGCTTACCTGCTGCAGGAATATGCCAATGAGCCGATCGACATTGCCAGGACCATGCTCATGTGCCTGATTCACGACATCGTGGAGATCGATGCGGGTGATACGTACGCTTACGACACCGAGGCGCTGAAGACCCAGAAAGCAAGGGAAGCTGCTGCGCGGGAGAGGATCTTCGGGATACTGCCGCAGGACCAGGCCGACAGCCTGAAGGCGGTCTTCGATGAATTCGAGGCATGGGAGACACCGGAGGCGAAGTTTGCGCATTCGCTTGACAATCTGCAGCCGGTGATGCTCAATGACAGCAACGAAGGCGGAGACTGGGTGGAGCACAATGTGGGGATCAGCAAGGTGCTTAAGCGCCATGCCCGGTCACACGAGGGATCCGAGGTCCTGGCAGCATATGTGCGCGGACTGCTTGATAAGTATGTAGAGAACGGAAAGATCAGGAATGAGTAACAAAGGAGACTGTCTATGAACGCCAGGGTCGATCTTCATATGCATTCGACCGCGTCCGATGGAACCGATACGCCCATCCGGCTGCTGGAGAAGGTCCGGAGCCTGGGTCTGGAATGCTTCTCGCTGACCGATCATGATACTTTTGCGGGTGTGCAGGAGATCCGTGACCGGATCCCGGAGGGAATCCGGTTTGTTCCCGGAATTGAATTTTCGTGCCGGTATCAGAACAAATGGCAATGCCATATTCTCGGTTACGGAGGGGATCCGGACAGCGCGCCGCTGAAAAAGGCGGTCCGGAAAGCACGGGCGATGCGGCTCAACAAACTGACCGTGAGAATTGAGCGGCTGAGATCTGAGTATCAGATCTGTTTTACCGACGAAGAGATGCAGGAGCTGGAGAGCAAGAACTGTCCGGGAAAACCACACCTTGCGGAGCTGCTGATCCGAAAAGGATACGGCTCGGATATGAAGGAGGTCTTTGAAACCTATCTTAAGAAGATCGACATGGGGATCCACATGGAACCGGATCCTGCCATAGAGGCCATACTCGGCGGAGGAGGGATTCCGGTCTGGGCGCACCCGTTCGGAGAAAAGGAAACGAAGTTCACACCGCCCGAGAAAGTGGAAAAACGGATAAAACTCCTGAAGGAGTTTGGGATTATGGGCCTGGAATGCTATTACTCCAAGTATTCGAAAGAACAGATCCGGTTTCTGCTGGAGATGGCGAAGCGCTATGATCTTCTGGTGAGCGGAGGCAGTGATTACCACGGTACGCGCAAAGATGTATCTCTCGGGATACTGGGGCGGGAAGGCGATACGCCGTCCCCGGAAGAGCTGACCGTGCTGGGAGCGCTTAAATGAGGGTTTTACGGAGAAATTCCGGGAAAGGAATACTATGATCACCAAATTCAATTTTATCGCCGACGACTGGAAGCGGGTGAAAAACCACTGCCGGACGACCGACAATAAAGACTTTACCGAAAACGACGCTTCGGAAACCTTCCGCAAAAAGCTGCTGATGTCCGAGCATTCGCCTATCCGCCTGCTGGAGTTTGACTGGTCCTGGAAAGGGATCGCCTACTGGGTCTCCACTGAGTGGAGCCGGCATAAATTTGAGAAATTTATCAGCAGCCAGCGCGATGACCGTTTGATCGACGATACGCCCCGCGGGAAAAAGCCCCAGGAGGCGCCGGTCAACTTCGACGGATACGCCAATATGCAGAACCTGATCGATGCCTGGCGCAAGCGCCTTTGCTTCATGGCAACCAAAGAAGCCAGGGGCCTTGCGGAGGACTTTAAGATCACCCTCCATGAGGACCATCCGCTGGAGGCAGCTGTGCTGGTCCCGAACTGCATATACCGCGGCGGATGTCCGGAATTTCGGCCCTGCGGCCATTATGAGCGGTTCCGGAAGTGGTGCGGCGAGAATTATCCCGACGCGGACACCGGAGACCTGCAGAAACGCTATGATCTGTACAATGAGTGGTTTTATTCACAGCATCAATAAAAAAGGAGGAACAAAAGATGAGATTTTTTCAGTGCCTGATGTGTAAGAAGATCGTTGGGATGATCCAGGATTCGGCATGTCCGACCAAGTGCTGCGGCGAGTCGATGGTGGAGATGGTCCCGAACACGACCGATGCGGCTGTTGAGAAGCATGTGCCGGCAGTGACCGTTGAAGGAAACATTGTGACGGTCGTGGTCGGTGAGGCGGCTCACCCGATGATCGAGGAACACTATATCCAGTGGATCGCCCTCGAGACAAAACAGGGCGCACAGAGAAAACCGCTCTGCCCCGGACAGGAGCCGAAGGCGGTATTTGCTCTTGCAGATGGTGATGAGGCTGTAGCGGCTTATGCTTACTGCAACCTGCACGGACTTTGGAAGAAAGACATCTGATCAGAGCTTTACGTGATATTTTTCACGGAATTCCCCGATGGTTGCCATGCCGGCAGCCGAGACCGGACGGATCCACTTGCGTGAGTACAGGTGGATCTGGATGATCACATAGCGGATCGGTTCATCGCAGTAGCAGAGCGCAAAAACGGCCAGGAACGGCAGGTGGAGCGCGTCGTTGGCGATATGGATCACCGGCTGGACCATCAGGAACATAAACAGGATCTCAAGAACAGACCCGAAACCGGGATCGCCCGCGCTGCGGAAGGTATCATTGTGGGCCCAGTTGCCCATACGGATGACCGAGACAAAGGTGAAGATCACCAGCATGCCCGTGGCGATCCTGAATGATTCCCGGCGAAGCCCCATGGCGTGAAACAGCGGAGTATGCACCAGGAGCAGCATGCCGCACGCGAGGGCAGTCATGGCGCTGCACAGGTAGATGATCCGCCAGGCGCGGTCAAAAGCTTCCTCGTGATTGCCGGCGCCGACTTCCTTGCCGACCAGGACCGTGGCGGCATTGGAGAAGCCGCTGAAGAAGGCGATGATCACGCCTTCGAGCGTGCGGAAGACCGCGGTGGCCGCGATGGCTTCGTCTGCCTGATGCCCCAGAACGACAGCAATCATCATGTTTCCTATGCCGATCCCCAATTCGTTGGCGATGATCGGCATACTTTTTGTCATATACTGCGAAAAAAGAGCCTTGTTCCAGCGGAAGTGGCTTTTGATCTCAGTGATATACGGAATATGGTATTTCTTCACGGCGGCAAGCAGGACCAGCACGTTTACGGCGGCTGCGATCACAGTCCCTAGGGCAGCGCCGCGCACCCCCATGGCCGGAAGGCCGAGCTTGCCGAAGATCAGGATATAGTTGCATACGCAGTTCGTCACGACCGAGACGATGCCCGCCGCCAGCGGAATCCTCACCTGCTCGATGCTGCGAAGGCAGCAGCTGATCGTCATGGCGTAAGTCTGCAGCGGAAAAGCAAAACCGACGATCTTCAGGTACTGTACACCGATCTGCGAGATCGGCACGCTGGAAGTGTACAGGTGCATCACCGCCTCGGGAAACAGCAGGGCCAGCAGCGAAAAGAGGATGCCTACCGACATGATCGCCGTGAGCGTGATGCCGTAGGAACGCCGGATATTCTCGTGGTCCTGTGCGCCCCAGAATTGGGAGAAAAACAGCATGCCGCCGCCGACAAATCCCCAGTAGCATGAGAACATCAGGGAGGTGAACTGGGCACACAGTCCAACAGCCCCCACTGTTTTCTCGCCGAGCGTGGCGAGCATGACCGTATCCACCATACTGCCCGTCGTCGTGAGCAGATTCTGCAAAGCCACCGGGATGGCGATGACAGCCAGCATCGGCAGCAGTTTGCGCAGGGTGGTTTTTTTCGTTTCTGACTTCATTTTTTTCTCTTCCGTTTCCCTCTTCAAGTCGGCATATCTTATTGTTATCGAAATGAATGCTTTATGTTCCCAGAGATTATACAATACCTGGCGGGAAAAGACGAGCCAAAGGGCTGCTTTTTACCGGATGAAACCTGAATCAACATCGCAACTTTTTTTCCCTGACCCGGTGAGAAAGATTTAGTAGAATACAGACATCGACAGGGAACAATAAGGTTCCCGACGAAGAAGTCAGGCAGAGAACCGACTTCGGTGAGCGAAGGCTTTCCTGCCGGATACAGGCGCATACAGCAGCGCTGTCAGATAAATCGAAAAAAGAGAAAGCTTTTATGAACAGGGAGAGACCCAGGTCGTGAGGCACTCGTAAACCATCCACTGAACCGTTCCGAAAGGAGGCGCAGTCACCGATGGAGATCTGACAGATCCTACGAAATTCGATTAAATTTATTAACCGCGTCTGAATAAATATCCGGACTATTTTTACTAAACTCACTATGGCGTCCGCCACGATCGGCGTGCAAGGCGGTGCTGCGGAAGCAAGTCTGAAAACCCTGATTATGGACTATCCGGCGATTATGGAATGGGTCAAAGGAAGTCGTTTCAAACATAACAGGCGGACAGAGGCGCGGCCGGGTATCGAGGCGCATTCTCTGCCAAATCATTTTTCCCGAAACGGGGAAGATCGCAGTCAACAAATTCAAACCGGACTGGGGAACGAGAAAGGTTCTTCGCAGGCAGGCAGCAACGGCGGTCGGGCTGAGATGCCCTATGCGTACGGGTCTCTTTTATGGGCTGAGGAAGAGACTGCAGTCACCTGTCATCGGAAGCATGGATAGGCGAAATAACATGCTCCGGATGAGTTATGTCTGGGAAACGCCTTTTCAGACGCGGAATTGAATGCGGGAGCTGTTGTCTTCGCGGCGGCTGGAATGTCGTCAGCATGGAGGGAAGGAGGAAAAAGAGATGAGCTATCTGAAAAAGCTGAAAAAAAAGGCCAATTATACCCGGACATTGAACGGGGCAAAGACGCATGGCAGTTCCGGCGATGCCTGCCTGGACCTGTTTGCTGTTGCCGGCGGGATGCGTTATCGCGCAAGTGAAGACCAGATCAGGCTGTTTGACCGTGCTTATATTGAAAACCCGGAACTGGCCATGAAGCTTCTGTTCCACCTCAGGGACATTCGGGAAGGCATGGGCGAGCGTAAGCTCTTCAGGACGCTGATTCGTCACGTAGCCTTCACCTGGCCGGAATCTGCAAGGAAGAATGTAGAGTATATTTCTGAGTTCGGCCGCTGGGATGATCTTATGTGCCTGCTTGGCTCACCGGCCAAAAAGCAGGTTGTACAAACCATCAAAGTTCAGCTTGCAGAAGATGAGGCTGCCCTGAAATGCCGTAAAGCGGGAGATGAGAATGCGCACATTTCTCTCTTGGCAAAGTGGCTCCCATCGGACAATGCTTCCAGTTATCGCACCAGGAAGACGGCGAAACAGCTGATCGGCGAACTTGGCATGAATTCAAAGGAGTACCGCAGCCTGGTGACCGCACTCCGTGCCCGGATTGGTCTGACAGAATGCCAGCTGACAAAAAAACAGGTGGAAAAGATCAATTACGAAGCAGTACCGGCGCAGGCGATGCTGAAATACCGTAATGCGTTTGAACGCAATGATAAAGAACGGTTCAGCGATTATCTGCTTGAAGTAGCTTTTGATGAGAAGCAGATACACACGGGAACACTCTTTCCCTATGAAGTGCTCAGGCCATATTTTATTCGCAGCTCGTTTAGGAGCAATTTGACAGAGGGATCTGATACGCTGGAACAGCTGTGGAACCATCTTCCCGGGACTGTGGGAAATGTTAATTCCATCAGCGTAGTGGATACTTCAGGCTCCATGTATTGGGGCATGGGACCGCTGACGCCGGCACTGGTTTCTCAGGCAATGGGCCTGTACTGTGCCGAGAGATGCCGGGGAGTATTTCACAACCATCTGATCACTTTTGAGAGCAGCCCGCATCTTGTGGAGATACACGGATCGTCTCTGCGGGATAAGCTGAGATATATCAGCACGCTTCCATGGGGAGGAAGCACAAATCTTGAAGCCGTATTCGACCTGATTTTGGATACTGCAGCAGAAAGCAATGCTGCTCAGGAAGAAATGCCTCAAGTGATTTACATCTTCTCGGATATGGAGTTTAATTACTGCATGAGGAATGCCGACAAAACCGTATACGAGAATGCCAGGGAACGATTTGAAGCATACGGGTACCAGATGCCGGCAGTAGTGTTCCACAATGTGAACAGCTGGCAGATGCAGACCCCGGTAACAGCGCGGACCCGCGGGACAGCATTGTCCAGCGGAGCATCCACACACACGATGTCGCATAAGTTTGACGGGAATATTACTCCCATGGATCATATGCTGCGTGTGCTGAACAGTAAACGGTATGAGATGATTCATGCGTAAAGCTCGCTTTTTTGGCCCGAGCGTTTTGTCCGGGCGAGAAGGCGGGCTTTGAGCCCGTTTTTCCTTGCCGGAATGGGAGATCATAGTATTGTAGGAATTAACATACTTGCATTTATACTGGATGTGATTTTGTGATGCAATTAAAGATACATATACTTCCGATCAGGAGATTGACGGAACAAGTGAAAGATCTGAAAAAGATGCCTGCCGGGACGATCGGAATTATCGTATGTTCCGATGAAAACAATTATCCGGAAGAGCTTATGAAGGGCGATGCTTCTTTACCGGCCTGTATACTGTCTTTTCTGGATACGGAGCGGCGTGAGCATCCTTCGGCTGTAAAGGAAAACCATGCCGAAGCGCTGAAGGAATATCTGAGTATTCTTTTTTCAGCGAATAAATTATTATCTGAAACAAATATACTGCCGGATAATGATAAGCTGAATTTGTACAGGGATCATGCCGGCACGATGGATCTTTTTATCTGCTGCAGGATGGGACAATCCCGCAGTCCGGCGATAGCAGCGGCTATTTTATCTGCTGTCGGAGCAACAGATGATATAATTTTCGATAATCCATACTATCAGCCGAACATGCTCGTATATGAAATGGTATGTAAGGCTTTTGGTGTTGTTCTTACGGCAGAGGATCTGGAAAGGAAAAGGCAGCAGAGCAGAACAGCATTCAAAAAGGCAAAAGAAATGCATGGAAATACCGGCCGGACCAGATGGGAGGAAATCATTATAGATGGACAGATGGTCTCAGATGATGATTGATACACATGTACACTATGGCGATAAATGTTATAAAAACGATTTGATCGAGGTTGTTAAGAGGGACAGGGAAGCAGGTGTCGTCCGTACGATCTGCCTGCCGGTTAAGTATGAAGATAACCGTACCATGATGACTGCGGCAGAAGGAATCGGGGATATGTATTTCGGGGTCGGTATCCACCCTTTGCAGATTCCCCAATACCCAACCCTGCCTTCACCAAAAGAGGAGTACTCTTTGAAGAAGGAGCTGGCAGCATATGAAAAGAGGAAGCTGGCTTTTGAAAAAGATCGTAATACATTGCTAATGTTCCAGGGCATGATGAAAGATCTTTCAGACCTGATCGATGAGTGCGCCGGCAGCGGAAGGATCGCCGCCATCGGAGAAACCGGTATTGATACATTTAAGAGTAAAAATCTGATCATGCAGAAGATTTCTTTATATCAGCATTTTTTATTGGCAATCAAGTATGATCTCCCGGTGGTTCTGCACATTCGCGGAGAGAATGCTTTGGACGAAACCATGAAGGTGATGAATAAACTGCGTTCCCCAAAGCGCGGCTTTCGCGGAGTATGGCATTGCTTCTTAGGGAGTAAAGCAGATATGGATAAGCTGCAGGATGGCAATAATGATTTCGTTTTTGGAATTGGGGGCAAAATCACCGATAAAGAAGGGTACAGAATACTGAGCAAAACCTTATTGAGCTTTCCCGATAAAGGAGAAGCCCTTTCAAAGATAGTGCTAGAAACGGACGCACCGTATCTGCTTCCGCACAAAGATGACGAAGAACAGAATAGGGACACCAGAAATGTCTCAGCTAATCTTCCGGTCGTTGTTCAGACGATTGCAAAAATACTTAACGTGGAAGATGAAGTTGTTATAGAACACACTGCGAAAAATGCCTTCAGGATGTTTTTTCCGGGTGAAATATAATGCTGTAATCATCAGAAAGGAGAAAGTAGTATGAGAAAGAGCTTTATTTGTTTTTTGGCGACAGCTTTATGCTTGTGCATGCTGCCGGCAACAGCCCTGGCAGACAGGATCGGGAAGCAGAATGATGTGATCATTCCGTATAATGTTGTCGAAGGTGGCTATAACGTAACAGAAGTACCGGTGGTTCCGGTCTATTGCTTCTACAGCGCGTATATGAGGGATTATATGTGGACAGCTTCCGAGGATGAAAGGCAGCAATTGGAATACAATTACTATTCCGGAAAAGAGACTTACCAATATCAGGGTGTATCGGGATATGCAGAGCTCACGCCCTCGGATCAAAACATACCGGTTTATCGTTTTTGGAATAAAAAAACCACGGATCATTTTTACACGACCAGTGAAAATGAGAAAAACCAGCTTGCCAGGGATCTGGAAACGGGCAAAGATGATTATGTGTATGAAGGCATAGCCTGGTATGTGCCGAAAGGCTCTTCATGTCCGGTCTACCGTTTTTTTGATACGGCAGCATTTAATCATTTTTATACAAGCGATGAACAGCTCAAAGACAGCTTGTCGCAGTCTTACCTGAATGGGACCGGTACGTATCGGTATGAAGGAATCGCATGGTATTGGTATAATTGATTCGGAAAAGATGCCAAGTGCTGCTGATAAACAACGGGTTTAGAAAAGGAATATCATCAAGATGGCCTACAGTGAACTGATCAAAGATATCAACAGGATTCGTTCCTATATCCGCGATTTCTATGTATACGGACTGTATTCCCGCGAAGAGTTTGCCGCTGCGTACGGCATCAGTCCGCGCAGCTACGATAATGAACGGAGACGAGTTGAAAGCTGGATGCAGGAGTATCTGAAGTTCTATCAAAACGCCTCCGGAAAAAAGGTGTTTCTGTCTGTTGACGGGAACACCATTTTCAGTAATCCGCTCTATCGGGCGTTTAAGGCAAAAAGCTTTACGAAGAATGACGTCCTGCTGCATTTTATCCTGATGGATCTTTTTTCAGATGGGAAGCCCCGTGACCAGAATGAGGTATCTGAAGCATTAGATGCCATATTTCTGAACACATTGGAAAATGACATAATGCTTGATGATAAAACCATCAGATTAAAACTGAAGGATCTTGAGGCACTCGGTCTGCTGGCGGGAGAAAAGCATGGACGTACGATCCGGTATCGGATCGTACCCGATCATGTCAGCTTGTCACTGCCCGGTCTTTCGGATGCAGTGCGCTTTTTCTCTGAAGCAGCACCGCTCGGTGTCATAGGGTCGTTCCTTCTGGACAAGAGAGTGAACCGGAAAGAGGATAAGATAAACAACACAATAAGCGAAGAGAATGACGCATGTTTTCGCTTCCGGCATCACTACCTGATGCAGGCGATCGACAGTGAGATTCTTTGCGAGCTGCTGGTGGCGATCGATGAAAAAAGAAAGATCGAAATGCGGGTGGACAGCACCTTTCAGGGTTCAATGAGGCATGTAACACTGCCCATCAGGATATATGTGAGCAATGAAAACGGGCGCGAATATCTCCTTTCCTGGAATGAAAATACAGACCGTTTTTATTTTTCCCGGCTGGACCGGATCGTCTGGATCAGTCAGTTGGAAAAAGACCCGCGCCGGGATGCGGTCAGGGAGAAGTTTGACAGGGAGCATCGCAGCAGGCTGTGGGGAGTTTCTTTCGGCGGCCTGGATGCCAAAATGAATGTTGAGCATCTTGAAATGGAGATCAGGGCGGATGAGAACGAGGCACATATAGTCCGTCGCCTGAAGAGAGAAAAACGGTGTGGGAAAATCACAAAGACAGGGCCGGATCGTTACCTTTTTTCTGCGGATGTATATGACGCCATGGAAATACTTCCCTGGATCTGTACCTTTACCGGAAGGGTCGTACGCCTGGAATGCGATAACCCCGAAGTGGTGCGGAAGTATCATGATTATCTGACACAGATAGCTTCCGGATACAACAAAGAGAACTTTTCAAGTCGTAATAGTGAAGCGGATGTCCAGACGACCGGAGACGCCCCGAAATGCAATGCGCGGGGGATGCATACACTTTCTGCCGGAGAGAAGGCTAAGCTTGCACGGGGAAACCATGATCTTGTGTTCCATGAAGTGTATGGGGCTTACTATAACGCAATTGCGTGGATATTGTCTTTGGCGGTCCGAAAAGAGCTGACGCCGAAAAAAATGAATGACGTTGTGCAGGATAAGGCTTTCGGAGAAAGCTGCATGTATTTACCGGACCGGCTGTTATCAGGCGAATGGCCTCTTTTGAATGATGAGCTTGGGACCTATCTAAAAGCGGAGCCGACCATGCCGCTTACCCTCATTCAGAAGCGGTGGCTGAGATCGCTGCTGGAGGATACGCGGATCTGCCTGTTTTCAGACCCGGAGACCTGTGACACCCTGCGAAAACAGCTGGAGGGGATCCGGCCGCTTTTTACAGCGGATACGTTCTGCTTCTTTGACAGGTTTTCGGACGGGGACCCTTACCAGGATTCGGAATACAAAAACCATTTTCGGAATGTGCTTGAGGCGATCCGTGAAAGGAAAGGTCTTTTCGTTTCATACAAAAATCAATACGGAGTAAGCAGTGAAATAAAGGTAAAACCGGACACGATCGAGTATTCCGCGAGAGAGGACAAATTCCGCGTCTACGCAAGTCAGATGGAAGAAAATGAATGGGAGGAACCGCTGCGCCTGAATATCAGCAGAATGACCGCATGCTGCAAGATTCCGGATCAGACGGATTCTCCCGCTGAAGTGAAGATCCATAAGGATAAAGCAGTCATAGAACTTGTGGACGATGAAAACACGTTGGAGAGAGCACTGTTTCACTTTTCGTTTCTGGAGAAAATGACAGAACGTCTGGATAACGGGAAGTTCCGAATGACACTTTACTATGCGGAAAGTGATAAGACAGAGATCCTTATCCGGATTCTTTCGTTCGGTCATCAGCTTAATGTCATCTCACAAGGATATATCAGAGAGGAAATAGAAAGGCGCCTGTCGGCTCAGAGGGATCTTCTCTTTTTGTAAATTCCTGCAGTTTTTCAGCACTCTGAAGAATTATAGACGGCTGAGACTGCCGGGTATAACTTGACAAGTACTGCTTCCCGTTGTATTAATATTAAATAGTTTGCATTAAGTTGCAGAAAACTAAGGAAGGGAAGAGAAAAATGTTTACCAATTCATTCTGGGCGCTGATGCCGGCGGTGATCGCCATCGCACTGGCGCTGATCACGAAGGAAGTCTATTCATCGCTGTTCATCGGTATCGTGGTGGGCGGCCTTTTGTATGCCAACTTCAGCTTCACGGGCATGATGCAGCATGTGTTCGTGGATGGCATGATCGGGCAGCTTTCCGACTCATGGAACGTAGGTATCCTGATTTTCCTGGTCGTACTCGGCAGCATGGTCATGTTGATGAACCGAGCCGGCGGCTCGGCGGCGTTCGGACGCTGGGCTGCGACGCATGTCAAGACCAAGGTCGGTGCGCAGCTGGCGACTATCGCACTGGGCGTTCTGATCTTCATCGATGACTATTTCAACTGCCTGACAGTGGGTTCCGTTATGCGCCCGCTGACCGACAAGCATAAGATCTCCAGGGAAAAGCTGGCTTACCTGATCGATGCGACCGCTGCGCCGGTATGCATCATCGCGCCGATCTCGTCCTGGGCTGCAGCCGTCACGGGCTTTGTTGACGGTGCCAACGGCCTGACGCTGTTCGTGCGTGCTATCCCGTATAACTTTTATGCATTCCTGACGATCGTCATGATGATCACGCTCTCTGTCAGCAAATACGACTACGGCCCCATGAAGAAGGCAGAGATGCAGATGAGGAAGGCTGAGACAGAAACGAAAAAAGATAAACACGAACACGCAATGGGCCTTACCGGTGCGACTGACCAGCCGCATCCGCCCATCTCCGACAAGGGCGGCGTGATTCACCTTGTATTCCCGATCCTGACGCTGATCGTTTGCTGCGTCATCGGCATGATCTACACCGGCGGTTTCTTCTCCGGTGAGAACTTCGTCACCGCATTCTCGAATTCGGATGCTTCCGTCGGCCTGGTCTATGGTTCCGTATCCGCACTGGTCATCACGATCATCTTCTTCCTGATCACGCGCGTGATGTCCTTTACTGACTGCATGAACGCTATTCCGGAAGGTTTCAAGAGCATGGTTCCGGCTATCCTCATCCTGACCTTCGCATGGACATTGAAGTCCATGACCGATTCCCTGGGCGCAGCCGAGTATGTAGCCGGCCTGGTCGAAGGTGTTGCCGATACAGGCGTGTTCATGAGCATGCTGCCGGCATTCATTTTCCTGATCGCCGTATTCCTGTCCTTCGCGACAGGTACTTCCTGGGGTACCTTCGGTATTCTCATCCCGATCGTTGTTAAAGTGTTCGGAGGCAACATGGGCAATGAGCTGATGATCATCGCCATCTCCGCCTGCATGGCCGGTGCTGTCTGCGGCGACCACTGCTCACCGATCTCGGATACCACGATCATGGCTTCGGCAGGTGCCCAGTGCAACCACATCAGCCATGTGTCGACGCAGCTGCCCTACGCGATGACAGCAGCAGCGCTTTCGCTGGTCACCTATATCATCGCCGGCTTCGTGCGCAGCTGGTATGTCTGCCTGCCCATCGGCATTATCCTGACGATCGTCGTCATAATGGGACTGCGCGCCGTGGATAAAGGTTGACACAGAATCGGCTCATATCTTAAAAAGTTGTAAAAAGAGGGTTGACAAGCCCTCTTTTTTATTTTATATATTAATAAACACAGTTTTCCTATTTGTTAGGTAGGAATTATAAGAATTACCGGGAGGGGACATGATGAGCGAGTATAGATTTGAGACCCTGCAGCTTCACGTAGGACAGGAACAGGCCGATCCGGCTACCGACTCCAGAGCGGTGCCGATCTATCAGACGACTTCCTATGTTTTCCATAACTCCGCACATGCGGCGGCAAGGTTCGGTCTGGCCGATCCGGGAAACATCTACGGACGTCTGACCAACTCGACCCAGGATGTGCTGGAGAAGAGAGTGGCAGCCCTCGAAGGCGGCGTGGCAGCTCTGGCAGTTGCTTCCGGCGCGGCGGCGATCACTTATACCATCCTGGCACTTGCCGGGAAAGGCGATCACATCGTTTCCCAGAAGACGATCTACGGCGGCAGCTACAACCTGCTCGCACACACGCTCCCGATCTACGGCATCGATACGACCTTTGTGGATGCACATGACCTTGAGGAAGTGAAAGCGGCCATTCGTCCGGAGACGAAAGCGATCTATCTGGAGACGCTGGGAAATCCCAATTCGGATATTCCGGATATTGACGCTATCGCAAAGATCGCCCATGACAACGGGCTCCCGCTGGTGATCGACAATACCTTCGGAACACCGTATCTCATCCGGCCGATCGAACACGGCGCGGACATCGTAGTTCATTCCGCCACCAAGTTCCTGGGCGGTCACGGCACCACACTGGGCGGCATCATCGTTGACTCGGGCAAATTCGACTGGAAGGCATCCGGCAAGTATGCACCGATCGCCGAGGCCAATCCCAGCTATCACGGGATCTCCTTTGTGGATGCGGTCGGCCCGGCTGCTTTTGTCACCTATGTGCGCGCGATCATCCTGAGAGATACCGGCGCGGCCATCTCGCCATTTAACGCTTTCCTGCTCCTGCAGGGGATCGAGACCCTGTCGCTGAGGCTGGAGCGTCATGCGGAAAACACAAAGAAGGTAGTGGAATTCCTCGCTTCGCATCCGCTGGTGGAAAAAGTAAACCATCCTTCCCTTCCGGATCATCCGGATCATGCACTGTATGAGCGCTATTTCCCGAAGGGCGGTGCGTCGATCTTTACGTTTAATATTAAGGGCGGTCAGAAGGAAGCCCACGCATTCATCGACGCGCTTGAGATCTTCTCACTGCTGGCCAATGTGGCGGATGTGAAATCGCTGGTCATCCATCCCGCCACCACCACGCATTCGCAGCTGTCACCCGAGGAGCTGGCTGATCAGGGAATCTACCCGAACACCATCCGCCTCTCCATCGGAACCGAGCATATCGACGACATTATCGCTGACCTTGAAAAAGGGTTTGCGGCGGCAGTGAAATAAAACCTGCGTCAGCAAAAAGTGTTAAATTAGACAGTCATTGCCATATTTTGTAAAACCTCCAAAAAAAGAAATGCAGTCCGGTCTGTTTCCCGGGCTGCATTTCTTTTTACCATGAAGGTTTAAAAAGGAGGTATGAATGAAGACTAATCGTTATTATGGAGTGATCATCCCATGATCACGGTTACGTCGTAATGTTTCTTGCCTTCCTCGAAGGGAACTACGCTGCCCTCGATCTCTTTTCCGTCCACGATCATCTGCTTGACGCCTTTCTGAACGTGATCCGGGTTCTTGACCGTGATATCGTAGTCGGCTCCGCGGAATTTTCTCTTCAGTGTGAAATCACCGAAATCGGCGGGCGTGCACGGATCGATGCCGAGGCCTTCGTAGGCGGGCTGGATTCCCAGGATGTACTGGGAGATGTTGACGAATGTCCATGCAGCCGTACCGGTCAGCCAGCTGTTCTTAGCCTGGCCGTGGAAACGGGCGTCTCTGCCGGCGACCATCTGTGAATAAACATAAGGCTCGGTGCAGTGAATCTCGGAGAAGTCCTCGGTGTAGGCCGGGCAGGTCTTCTTGTAGATCTCAAAAGCGCGGTCACCGTGACCGACCACCGTCTCGGCGATGGACACCCACGGATTGTTGTGGCAGAAGATACCGGCGTTCTCTTTATATCCGGGCGGATACGAGGAGACTTCGCCAAGGTTGAGGTAATACTTGGTATAAGCGGGCTGCAGGATCATGATGCCGTACTCGGTATCCAGTCTCTCCTTGACGGAGGCGAGAGCGCGCTCGGCAAGGCCTTCCTTTACGCCGATGCCGGCCAGTACGCAGAAGCCCTGGGGCTCAATGTAGATCTGGCCTTCTTCACATTCTTTGGATCCGACTTTCTCGGAGTTGGCGTCGTAGGCTCTGACGAACCATTCGCCGTCCCAGCCGGCGGTCGTAACGGCTTCGTACATCTTGTCCACTTCAGCGGCTGCGGCAGCGGCTTTTTCGGTCTCGCCGCGAAGCTCACAGATCTTCGCGTATTCACGGCCGTATTTGACAAACATGCCGGCGATGAATACGGACTCCGCCACGGGGCCTTCGCTCGGACCTGTGGTCTGGAAGGGCTCGCCCGGAGTGTCGGAGAAGCAGTTGAGGTTGAGGCAGTCGTTCCAGTCGGCGCGGCCGATGAGCGGCAGGCCGTGCGGTCCTTTGTGGTTCACGATATATTCAAAGGATCTGGTCAGATGCTCAAACAGCGGGACAGCGGTGGAAGGATCTGAGTCAAACGGTGTGGGCTCATCCAGGATGGAGAAGTCACCGGTCTCCTTCATGTAGGCAGCCACTGCGGCAACGAGCCACATCGGGTCGTCATTGAAACCGCTGCCGATCTCCATGTTGCCCTTCTTGGTGAGGGGCTGGTACTGATGGTAAGCGCTGCCGTCCGGGAACTGGGTGGAAGCGATGTCGATGATCCTCTCGCGGGCCCTTGCCGGAATAAGATGGACGAAGCCCAAAAGGTCCTGGCAGCTGTCACGGAAGCCCATGCCGCGTCCGATACCTGACTCATAATAGGAAGCGGAGCGGGACATGTTGAAGGTAACCATGCACTGGTACTGGTTCCAGATGTTGACCATGCGGTTGACACGGTCATTTTCGGTGCAGACGCTGTAGGTGGTCAGCAGGCCGTCCCAGTAAGCCTTTAAAGCTTCAAAAGCGGCATCCGCCTGCTCATCGGTCTGATAGCGGGCGATCATCGCTTTGGCTCTTTCCTTATTAATAACGCCGGGAGCCTCCCATTTTTCTTCCACCGGGTTCTCGATGTATCCGAGAACGAAGATCAGGCTGCGGCTCTCGCCCGGGGCGAGGCGGACATTGATCTGGTGGCTGGCGATGGGATACCATCCGGAAGCAATGCTGTTCGTGCAGCCGCCGTCTTTGACTGCCTGCGGGCAGGCGGCGGAGTTGTAGGTGCCGATGAAGGCATCCCTGCTGGTATCGAAGCCGTCCACATCGGCGTTGACCGTGAACAGCGCGTAATGATTGCGCCTCTCGCGGTACTCGGTCTTGTGGTAGATCGTGGATCCTTCCACCTCCACCTCGCCGGTGCTGAGGTTGCGCTGGAAGTTGGTCATGTCATCCATGGCGTTCCACAGACAGAACTCTATATAGGAATAAATTTTGAATTCTTTTTCTTTGTCACTCTCGTTCGTGAGGGTCAGGCGGTTGATCTCGCAGGTATCATCCATCGGGACAAAGGCGAGAAGCTGGGCCTTCAGGCCGTTTTTAACGGAAGTGAAACGGGAGTAGCCGATGCCGTGGCGGCATTCGTACTGATCCAGCTCGGTCTGCGTGGGCTGCCAGCCGGGGTTCCAGACGCAGTCCCCGTCCTGGATATAATAGTATTTTCCGTTGGAGTCGTAGGGAACGCTGTTGTAGCGATAGCGCGTCAGGCGGAGCAGCTTGGCATCTTTATAGAAGCTGTAGCCTCCGCAGGTATTGGATACCAGCGAGAAGAAGTCATTGCACCCGAGATAATTGATCCAGGGCAGCGGGGTCCTGGGGGTGGTGATGACATATTCTTTGGCGGCATCGTCAAAGAAACCGAATTTCATGTGAGTTCTCCTTTCATGATTTAAAAAGTGATCTGTCTCGTGTTCGGGAAATCGTTTTAGTAAATCTACCAATCAGTATATGATAAGAAGCGGGAAGAATCAATAGAAACAATCCTCCAAAAAATGGGGCGGTTTTCGGGACATAATGACGAAAACACCGGATTTAAAGGATTTTTGAAACGAAAAACGCCGCTGCCGGGCGCTGTGAAACAGGTTTCGAAACGGAAGTTTCGTTTTCGAGGAACGCTGACAGGTTTTTTCGCTTCGAAAACGATTGAAGTTTGGAAATATTATACAAAAACGACACTTCAATTTTGTGAGAATGGTAAAATGTACACTTTTTGATCAAATCCCCCTTGAAATTTTAGCAATTGTCGTTTATAGTGGGCTCATGAAAACGATTTAGTGATTGCGTTTTCGAAACTCTGTTGTGCTCTATTGTGAAATCTATTAAGGAGGGTAACACATAATGAAAAAGAGAGCTTTAACAATCGTACTTGCATCCGCTATGGCAGCTGCAATGGCAGTTCCGGCTCTGGCAGATGGTTCTGTTCTGAACATCTACTGCTGGAATGAAGAGTTCAAATCCCGTCTGACAGATCACTATCCGGGATACGAAGAAGTTGACGGCACCCACGGCAAGATCGGTGATGTTGATGTCGTTTGGACGATCACCCCGAGTGCTGACAATGCTTACCAGAACAACCTGGATGAGAACCTGCTTGCTCAGGCTGACAAGGCTGACGATGAGAAGATCGATTTGTTCCTGATCGAGTCTGACTACGCTCTGAAATATGTTGACACCGAGTACACCATGCCGATCGCTGATCTTGGCATCACCGATGACGAGCTGGCTGATCAGTATCAGTACACCAAAGACATCGTGACAGACTCCAACGGAGCCCTTAAGGGTGTTTCATGGCAGGGCTGCCCCGGCGTCCTGATCTACAACCGTGAGATCGCTAAGGAAGTGCTTGGCACCGACGATCCCGCTGAGGTTCAGAACTCTGTTGCCGATTGGGCTACCTTCAATGAGACCGCTGCAAAGATGGCTGAGGCCGGCTACTTCATGACCTCTTCCGTAAATGACACCTATCGTGTATATTCCGACAACGTTGCTGGTCCGCTTGTACAGGACGGCAAGATCATCCTTGACGACCAGATCAAAGCCTGGATCGACGACAGCAAAGCTATGGTAGATGCCGGCGAGACCAACACCTATGATCTGTGGTCTGATGACTGGAGCAAAGGCTTCTATCCCGAAGGAAAAGTATTCTGCTACTTTGGACCGGCTTGGTTCATCGACTTCTGCATGGCTGCTGATACCGAAGGTTCTGTAGCTAACGCCGGCGGCTGGGCTGCTACCGAAGGCCCGCAGGGCTTCTGCTGGGGCGGCACATGGATCGCTGCTGCAACCGGTACTGACAACCCCGAGCTGGTTGCTGACATCATCCGCAAGCTTACCACCGATGTTGACATCATGACCGACATCGTTAAGGCTGACAACGACTTCGTTAACAACAAACCCGCTATGGAAGCTATGGCAGCTGACGAGTCCTATGGCGATGCTGTTCTTGGCGGACAGAATGCTCTGGCTATGTTCTGCGCCGGCGCTGAAAAGTGCGACAAGTCTAAGATCTCCGCTTACGATCAGGGCTACACCGAGGCTCTTCAGGCTGCTATGAAGAACTACTTCGAGGGCAATGCTTCCTATGAAGAAGCTCTGGATCAGTTCTACAAAGCTGTTGTTGAGAAGTATCCGGAACTGACCTACTAATTTGTACGAAGAGGGAGTTCAAGATATAATCACTAAATTCTGAACACCCGGTCCCCGGGACCGGAAGAAGGAAAGAAATGACGGAAGGCCTGTCTGGCGTACCAGGCGGGCCTTTCCTAATAAATCGGAGGAAAGTTATGCAGAAAGCGAAGAGTGGAAAGGTCGTTCGCTATAACAAGTGGGGATATATCTTTCTGATCCCGTTCATCGCGGTTTATCTTATATTCTCGTTTGTTCCGCTTGTCAGCACGATCTACAACAGCCTGTTTGAAAATTACAGAGCCGGACTGAACCAGGTCGGACCGAACTTCGTTGGATTTGCGAATTTCGGAAAGCTGTTCGGTGACGGCGATATCTGGGTCTATCTGAAGAACACGATGATCATGTGGATCATGGGCTTCGTCCCGCAGATCCTGGTTTCCCTGCTTCTGGGCGCGTGGTTTTCTGATCCGTCCCTGCGGCTTAAGGGGCAGCGTTTCTTTAAGACGGTGATCTACCTGCCCAACCTGATCATGGCATCCGCGTTCGCCATGCTGTTCTTCACTCTGTTCGCGGACAGCGGCCCGATCAACTCGATCCTGGTCAATTCGGGCCTGATTTCTTCGCCCTACAAGTTCATGTCCCATATCTGGAGCGTTCGCTGGCTGGTGGCCTTCATGAACTTCCTGATGTGGTTCGGCAACACGACCATTCTTCTGATGGCCGGCATGCTCGGTATCGATACCGCTCTGTTTGAGGCGGCCCAGGTGGACGGCGCCACCTCCACGCAGGTGTTCTTCCGCATCACCCTGCCGCTGCTTCGTCCCATCCTGCTGTACGTGATGATCACTTCTCTGATCGGCGGCCTGCAGATGTTCGATGTTCCGCAGATCCTGACCAACGGCACGGGCGATCCTGTCCGTTCGTCCATGACGCTGATCATGTATCTGAACAAGCATCTGTTCAGCAAGAACTATGGTATGGGCGGCGCACTTTCCGTGCTCCTGTTTATTGTCACCGGTGTTTTGTCACTGATCATCTTCCGAATCAATTCGGCCAGTGAGAGATAAGGAGGGGATTTAGAATGGATGAGAAAAAAAGTAAAGGCATGGGCGTTAGAACCAGAAGAGCGATCGCTTATATCGTGCTCATCATCATCTCTTTCCTCTGCCTGTTCTGGTTTTATGTACTGTTCATCAATGCGACCAGATCGCACGGTGAGCTGACGAAGGGCTTTACGCCCATTCCCAGCAGCTTCCTGGTCAAGAACTTCCAGGGCGTTATGGCCGGCACGCTGCCCATCGTCCGCGGCATGCTCAACTCTCTGATCGTTGCGCTCTGCAGCGCGGGACTGTGCACCTATTTTTCGACCATGACCGCTTATGCGATCTATGCTTATGATTTCAAGCTCAGAAAGGTCATCAGCACCTTTATCCTGGCGATCATGATGATCCCCGGCCAGGTTACCGCTCTTGGTTTCCTGCAGCTGGTCAACAGGATGAAGCTCACCAACAATTTCATTCCGCTGATCGTTCCGAGCATCGCCGCTCCCGTGACTTACTTCTATATGAAGCAGTACATGGAGAGCAATCTTCCGATGGCTCTGATCGAGGCGGCCCGCATTGACGGAGCCGGTGAGTTCTTCACCTTCAACAGAATCGTACTGGCACTGATGAAACCGGCCATCGCCGTGCAGGCGATCTTCACCTTCGTCGGCAGCTGGAACAATTACTTCGTTCCTGCCCTGATCCTGAACAAGGACGTTATGAAGACCCTGCCTATCCTGATCGCTCAGCTGCGAAGCGCAGACTTCCTGAAGTTCGATATGGGCCAGGTGTATGTTACGATCGCGTTCTCGATCTTCCCGGTCATCGTTGTTTACCTTATCCTTTCCAAGTATATCGTAGGCGGCGTGGCGGCAGGTTCTGTGAAGGGTTGATTCGGACACTTAAAACAACAGGAACTCGGGAGGTGGTTCTATGGTTTCAATGAAAGATATAGCCAGGGCGTGCGGTGTCTCCGTGGCGACCGTCAGCAAAGCGCTTAATGACTATAGTGATATCGGAACCGCTACCAGAAAAAAAGTTCATGAGGCGGCGGAACGGATGGGATATTATCCCAATTCTTCCGCGCGCGCACTGAAAACGAACCGTACCTATAACCTGGGAGTGCTGTTTGTAGATGAAGCAAACAGCGGCCTGACGCACGATTACTTTTCACATGTGCTGGAGAGCTTTAAGGTGACAGCCGAGGAGTACGGGTACGATATCACATTTACCAGCAGCAATATCGCGGGGCGTAAAACGTCCTATCTGGAACACTGCCGGTACCGGGGCGTTGACGGCGTCGTGATCGCCTGTATCGATTTCATGGAACAGGCGGCGCAGGAACTGCTGCAGAGCGAGCTTCCGGTGGTGACGATCGACCACATCTTCAACAACCGGATGGCGGTCGTCTCGGATAATGTCCGCGGCATGCGCGACCTGACCGAATATGTCTTCCAGAAGGGCCACCGCAGAATCGCTTATATCCACGGGGAAAATACCTCCGTGACCAGGGCGAGGCTGGGAAGCTTTCACCGCACACTTGCGCAGTACGGCCTGGAAGTGCCGGAGGAGTATGTGATTCCCTCCGCTTACCGGGATGCCATGAGTGCAGAGAAAGCGACCTTGAGACTGCTCGACCTGCCCAATCCGCCTACATGCATCCTCTACCCGGACGACATGAGCTGCCTTGGCGGCATCAATGCCATCCGCATGAAGGGGCTGCGGATGCCTGACGACATCTCCGTGGCCGGCTATGACGGCCTGCTCCTGTCCGGCGTTGTGGACCCTCCGATCACAACGATCTGGCAGGATACGAAGAAAATCGGATCATTGGCAGCGCAGAAGCTGATCAGCCTGATTGAGCAGCCGAAGACGACCCTGACCGAACACCTGCTGGTGAGCGGAAAATTCCGCGAAGGCGGCAGCGTCGCAGATATCAATTAAAAAAGGGGCCTGACCCTTTTCGTAAATCAACGCGTTAAAGTAAAGGGGCTTGGCCCGAAAAATGAGAAAGAAAGAACGCTTCCGGCTATTTAATGTCTGGCGGCGTTCTTTTTTGTTTGATATACTGAGTTATATTTAACGAATTATGTGTGACTGTTTTACAGTTAAAACCAGGGAAATATGAGGCAGGAAGATTATGTTCAGAGAAATCGCCCGGAAAAAGCAGGCTCTTGCGCCCGAGGAGTGTATTGAGATCCTGAAGCAGGAGAAAAGAGGGGTCTTGAGTGTCCTCGGTGATGACGATTATCCGTACGGGATGCCGTTGAATCATTTTTATAATGAAGCGGACGGCAAGCTGTATTTCCACAGCGGGATGAAGGGGCACAGGACCGACGCCATGCTGCGGCACCCCAAGGCGTCGTTTTGTGTGTTCGATGAGGGTTTTGTCCGGGAAGGCGAATGGGCCAGGAATATCCGGAGCGTGATCGTGTTCGGAAAGATCGAGATTTTGGAAGATGAAAAGAAAGCAATGGAGATCGTCAGGGCGTTAAGCCATAAGTTTACCGACGATGAGTCCTATATCGAACACGAGATAAAGAGCGCGGGCCCCAGGACCTTGATGTTTTCTCTTTCGATTGAACATATGACGGGGAAACTGGTAAACGAAGCATAAACATGACAGGGGACGGTCCGGCATCATCCGCGGATGACTTTGGGATGGTCCTTGAAACTTGGGAGGACATAAAAGAGATGACATTAAAAGAACTGCCTGTCGGAAAAAGCGCTGTGATCACATCGGTGGGAGGAGAAGGCGCGCTTCGCCAGCATTTCCTGGACATGGGGGTGATTCCCGGGACGGAAGTGGCATGTGTACGCCTTGCACCGCTGGGAGATCCCATGGAGCTGAGGATCTACGGGTATGAACTGACGCTGCGCCTGGACGATGCCGCGCAGATCGGCATTAAGGATGTTAAGGATGATACGACCGAACAGGAAGTAAAAAGGCCGAAGCGCCCGGCGCATCCGGGCCTGGGCGAAGGCGGCAAGTACCATAAAAAGGGCGACGGCGAACCGCTTCCCGCAAACGAGAAGCTCACGTTTGCGCTGGTCGGAAACCAGAACAGCGGAAAGACGACCCTGTTTAATGTGCTCACGGGCGCCAATCAGCATGTCGGGAACTTCCCGGGCGTTACGGTGGACCGGAAGGACGGCGTGATCAAAGGGCATCCGGAAACGCTGATCACTGACCTGCCGGGCATCTATTCCATGTCCCCCTATTCCAGTGAGGAGATCGTTTCCAGGGACTTTGTCATCAAGGAAAAGCCGAAAGCCGTTATCAACATCGTGGATGTCACGAATATCGAGCGCAACCTTTACCTGACCATGCAGCTGCTCGAGCTTGGCGTGCCCATGGTAGTGGCGCTGAACATGATGGACGAGCTGACCGGCAACGGCGGCTGGGTCGATGTGAACGCGATGGAGGAAATGCTCGGCGTCCCGGTGGTCCTGATCTCGGCGGCGAAAAACCAGGGCGTGGAAGAGCTGGTAAATCATGCCATCCATATCGCTCGGTATCAGGAGAAGCCTGCCAGGCAGGATTTCTGCGGCGACGAGGATCACGGCGGAGCCGTACACCGCTGCCTGCACGCGGTGGCGCACCTGATCGAGGATCATGCACGCGGTGCCGGACTCCCGGTGCGGTTTGCCGCGAGCAAGCTGATCGAAGGCGACCATATCCTGCTTGAACAGCTGGATCTGGACCAAAACGAGAAGGAAACGCTGGAACACATCGTGCTCCAGATGGAAAAAGAAAGAGGACTTGACCGCAGCGCCGCGATCGCGGATATGCGTTTCGAGTATATCAATAAGGTGTGCCGCGGCTGTGTGCAGAAAGCGCATATCAGTAAGGAGCGCGAACGCAGCCAGAAGATCGACAGGGTCCTGATCGGCAAATGGACCGCCATTCCGCTGTTTATCGGGATCATGCTGCTGGTGGCGCATCTGTCATTTAATGTGATCGGTGCCTGGCTGCAGGGACTGATCGAGATCGGTGTCGATGCCCTGGCATCCAGGGTCGATGCCGCCCTGACGGCCGGCAATGTCAACCCGGTCATCCACGGCGTGATCATCAACGGTATTTTCGCCGGCGTGGGAAGCGTATTGAGTTTCCTTCCCATCATCGTGACGCTGTTCTTCTTCCTGTCGATGATGGAAGACAGCGGATATATCGCGAGAGTGGCGTTCTTTATGGACAAATTACTTCGCAGGATCGGCCTTTCGGGCAGGAGTATCGTGCCGATGCTGCTCGGCTTCGGATGTACGGTGCCGGCCGTGATGGCTACCCGTACGCTGCCCAGTGAGCGCGACCGCAAGATCACCATCCTGCTTACGCCTTTCATGAGCTGCAGCGCAAAGATGCCGATCTACGCGTTTTTTGTAAATGCGTTCTTCCCGAAGTACAAGGCGCTCGTGTATATCGGCCTGTACGTCCTGGGCGTCTTGATCGCGATTCTTGCCGCACTTTTGTTTAAAAATACGCTGTTTAAAGGCGAGGCGGTTCCTTTCGTGATGGAGCTTCCGAACTATCGGCTCCCCAGCCCCAGAAGCGTGCTGCTTCTTTTGTGGGAGAAGGCGAAAGACTTCCTGCAGAGGGCGTTCTCCGTGATTTTGATCGCCACGATCGTCGTCTGGTTCCTCCAAAGCTTCGACATCCGTCTCAACATGGTGACGGAATCATCAAAGAGCATCCTGGCGATGATCTCCGGCGTATTCGAGCCGCTCTTTATTCCGCTGGGACTCGGAGACTGGCGGATCGTGACCTCACTTGTGAGCGGCTTTATGGCAAAGGAGAGTGTTGTGGGCGTAATGGAGGTCTTGTTCGGGACCAACGTATCCGCCGCATTATCCACGCTGTCCGCGATCACGATGCTGGTCTTCTGCCTGCTGTACACCCCCTGCGTGGCCGCCGTGGCGGCGATCCGCCGGGAGCTTGGAGGCAAGTGGGCCTTAGTCGTTGTCATCTGGCAGTGCATGGTCGCCTGGGTGGCTGCGCTGCTTATCCGGCTGCTATTCATGCCGTTTTTCGGATGAGCAGGAGGTACGTATGAATTTTCTTGATATTATTCTGATTGCACTGTTGGTGCTGATCGTGGCGCTGGCAGTGGTTCGGATCCATAAAGCCCGGAAAAAGGGCGGAATGTGCAGCTGCTGCGACCAGGCCGGGACATGCATGAAAAACCGGTGCGAGACAGGAAGAAAGGAGAACGACAGACCATGAAAAGATCACAGATCAACGCGTGCATCAGAGAATTTGAAGATATGCTGAAGGAGTACCGCTTCGCGCTGCCGCCGTTCCTTTCCTTCACTCCACAGGATTGGGAGGAGAAAGGCCATGAATATGACGAGATTCGTGACAACGCACTCGGCTGGGACATCACCGACTACGGCGAAGACAACTTCGACAAGAAGGGCCTTTACCTGATCACACTCCGCAACGGAAATGTACAGAATGACAAGTACACCAAAGTCTATGCCGAGAAGATCATGATGCTTAAAGAAGGCCAGATCTCCCCGAACCATTTTCACTGGAACAAGATGGAGGACATCATCAACCGCGGCGGTGGGAACCTGGTGTTCCGCCTTTGGAATGCAGACAGCGAAGAACAGCTGGCTGATACACCCGTGAAGATCTTCAGCGACGGCAGGTGCTATGAGGTACCGGCCGGAGAGGAGATCATTCTTGAGCCCGGTCAGTCCCTGACTCTTTATCCCTACTACTATCATGAATTTTATGTTCAGCCCGGCACCGGCAAAACCCTGATCGGCGAAGTTTCCATGTGCAATGACGATAACAGCGACAACCGTTTCTATGAGCCGCTCGGACGCTTCCCGACCATCGAGGAGGACGAGCCGGCATACCGCCTGCTCTGCACGGAGTACCCGCCGGCGAAAGACTGACGCGGCAGCGGCAGCGCAGCGGCGTGGGGGAAAGCGAGTAGAAAAAGGGGCCGAAGGCCCCAAAAACTTGTTGAAAAAACCCACCGGTTGCGGCAGCGCAGCGGTGTGGGCTTGTTATCACACATAAAAGATAAAAAGGGGTTAAAAATCAGAAAAAGTGTGATATACTATTATGAAGTTTATAAGGCGAAGTGTGTCTTATAGAACTAATGCCAAACAGGGGAAAGATTTCATTATATTAGGGGCAGTACATAGAGGGGAGCTTTTTTATGAGAAAACTGAAGCAGAGGGCAGTTGCTTTGATTCTGGCAGCGGGAATGGTCTTTACGTCCACACCCGCGGTTTTTCTTGTTCAGGAAGCAGCAGCGGAGGCTGTCACGGAGAAGCAGACCGAGGCAGTGACAGAAAAGCCCACTGAGAAGGTGACTGAAAAACAGACGGAAAAGGTTACGGAGAAGCAGACGGAGAAGGTGACTGAAAAAGTTACCGAAGCGCCCACTGAAAAGGTGACAGAGAAAGTCACTGAAAAGCCGACGGAAAAGCCGACCGAGAAGCCGACTGAAAAAGTTACGGAGAAGCAGACGGAGAAGGTGACGGAGAAAGTCACCGAAAAGCCGGCCGAGCAAGTGACGGAGAAAGTTACCGAAAAGCCGACGGAAAAGCCGACTGAGAAAGTGACGGAAAAGGTCACCGAAAAGGTAACTGAGAAAGTCACCGAGAAGCAGACGGAAAAAGCTTCCAACAAGAAGACCAAAGAACCGGCTAAGAAGGCTGCAGAGACGGAGACCGAAACGGAGACCGAGACAGAAGCCAAGCCAAAGACAAAGTTCGAATATAAAGGAAACGGCGTTACACTGCGCGCGAAAGCATCCGAGAAGGCCAAACTCCCCCAGGATGCTTCGATCCATGCGGATCAAATTGCTCCCGGAAGTGCCGGTTATGCGTCTGCCCTGACAAAGCTGCAGGCTGTATACGGTGAGCAGATCGATGGTGTCACTATCTATGACATCTATTTCACTGATAAAGATAAAGAAAAGATCAAACCGGAAAAAGGCAGCGTGAAGATCACGCTTGAATTTGCAAATCCCGCAGAGCGGACCCTTGAGGGCGAGATTGGGGGAGCTTTTGTCGCGCACATCAATAACAGCGGATCTGTGGATAAGCTGGGCGGAAGTGTTAATGTGAATGCGGAGACCGGAAAGATAACATCTGCAGTCTTTACGGCTGACAGCTTTTCTCCTTTTGCAGCGGGTGTGATCGTGAAACCTGTTGAAGAGACCGAAAGCGAAACTGAGGAGGCCCAGACCGAGAGCGAGACGGAAGCAGCTCAGACCGAAAGTGAGACACAGGAAGTTCAGACCGAGAGCGAGACGCAGGAAGTTCAGACTGAGAGCGAGACGCAGGAAGTTCAGACTGAAAGCGAAACGCAGACGGCAGAAACCGAAAGTGAGACGGAAGAGGTCCAGACCGAGAGCGAGAGCGAAACGGAAGCGGCTGAAACAGAGAGCGAGACAGATGAAAATCCGGTTGGAGTAAGCGAACGTCTTCTGGAATTAGGCGCTGCCGTTGAAAACATGCTTCTTGCGGGTGAAAAGGAAGGCGGCGAGGGCTTTTCTGTTAAAATCATCAAGGTTGATGAAGATAGTAAAGACGGTTCGGGGCTGGAAGGAGCAACGCTTGAGCTTCTTGATGAAGCAGGCACATCCCGTGGCACATGGAGATCCGCCGCAGAAGAATATATTGTGTCGAATCTGGAGAAGGGCAAGTATACGATAAAAGAACTTGAGGCGCCGGAAGGATATGCCAAGGCAGAGGCCACATTCAGTCTGAGCGAAACCGGAACGGTAGGCGATGTTGAAGGCGACGGGAAACTGCGCGAAGACAAGACTATCGTGGTCGTAGACAAGAAATACAAACCCGTCGAGCTTCAGTTCAAAGGTAAGAAAACGCTTGAAGGCAGGGAGATGGCCGGAGACGATTTCGAATTTGAGATCACGGACGGGGACGGCAAACAGCTCTGGACCGTAAAGAACGATAAGGACGGCAATATCCCGTATCCGACAATTGAATATACTTATGAGGATATCGGAAAAGAATTCAAGTATATCATTAAAGAAACGTCTAAGGACGGAAACGGCATCACGGTTGATACAAAAGAATATACATTAACCGCGAAGGTGATCGATAACGGCGACGGGACGCTTTCAATCGAGACGACCGGAGATGATCCTGAGAAGCTCGACTTCGTAAACAAATATGAAGCAAAAGGAGAGATCCAGTTCAAGGGAACGAAAACACTGAAAAACCGGAAACTGACTTCGAAAGAATCCTTTGGGTTTGAGATCAAGGAAGCCGAGAGCGGTCAGACCTGGGCAGTGAAGTGCGATAAGAAGGGCAATATTAAATATCCGGTCATTACATACGAAAAGAAAGGCGAAAAGGATGATACCGGAACGCACACCTACACCATCACTGAAACAGGGGCAGGAAGCAAGGGAATCACGAAGGATAAGCCGGAAAAGGACTACACCGTAACCGTGACCGTGACGGATAACGGCGACGGAACGCTGGATGTCAAAGCGGCCGGGGATGATTACCAGAAACTGGATTTCGAGAATACCTACGAAGCAAAAGGGTATATCACCTTTAAAGGGTTCCTGCACATCTTCTATCCGGATCCGGTCAATAAGAAGTACCGGGATGTCGGGAAAGACGATGTCTATGAATTTGAGATCGTCGATAAAGACACCAACAAAGTCATCTCCAAGGTGAAGAATGATGCGACCGGCAAGATCAAGTATCCTGTGATCCGGTTTTATCTGAATGAAAAGCAGGATGACACTGGAACACATACTTATGAGATACGGGAAGTCAGCAAGAATGGAAACGGGATCACCTCGGATCCGATCCCGTACACTGTCGTTCTTGATGTCACCGATAACGGCAAAGGAAAACTGGTAGTAAAAGCCGATCTTAAGAAAGGAGAAGACCCCAAGGAGCTCGACTTCTACAATATCTACGAGGCGAAAGGCTCCATCACGCTGCGGTCGAAAAAAGTACTGGCGGGCGATGAGCTTGCTGCCGGAGATTTCTCCATCGATCTTGTTCATACGGATGGCAGTGTGATCGCCACGGCGCCCAATGGGAAAGACGGCACGGTATATCTTTACAGGTTCGATCTTACCAGCACAGACATAGAATTAGGCAAACAGTATGGGATCGAGCTGCCGTATATCCGCACGATCCGTGAGCACCTGCCCGAGGGTGTGGACGCGGATAATCCTTACAAGGACGGCATCATCTATGACACCACCGAACATAAAGTGGCCGTTTCCGCAGAGGATGACGGAAAAGGAAAACTGACTCTTACGGCGGTCTATGATGATAAGGAAGATAAAGAAGATGAGAAGTATGTCCCGACGTTCGTTAACCTGGTGACGCAGGTGAAGATCCGCAAGGTGGATTCTTCCACGCAGAAGGCGCTTAAAGGAGCGACGCTGCAGGTGCTGAAAGGGAAGACGGCTGTCAAGACCTGGAAGACTGACGGAAAAGATTATCTGCTGACGGATCTGGAGCCGGGCGTTCTCTACACCCTGCATGAAGTGGCGGCTCCTTCCGGGTACACGGCCACATCGGATAAGACATTCATGCTGGATGTGGACGGAAGCTACGTTACAAAGAAGACAACGGCCAAGATCGCCAAGGACGGCGCCCTGATCGTGGAGAACACTCCCAAGAAATCCTCCAAGAAGAAATCCGGTTCGGGCGGCGGCAGCACCGTCGGCAAACGCGGACCGATCGTCAACGTGGAGACGGGCGATGATACACCGATCGCACTGTATGTCGGACTTCTCGCGGCAGCCGCAGCAGCGGCCGCGGCAGCGGGCATCATCATTTTCAAGCGCAGGAAACGCAAATAAACCGGTTGAACAAACCGGAAGATCTGAATTAAACAATTGAAAAAGCAGCGGTTTTATCCGAACAGGGATAAGCCGCTGCTTTTTTCTCAATCTTTTCCCGAAGATACTTTCCAGCGAAGTTCGCCGGACTCATCCATTTCCTCCAGATACTCGCCAAAATCATCATACTCGATATGTAATTTCATAAACATAGAAAACTCCCCTTTCTCTACTTATCCGATATCCCCTTATCGTGTCGGAAACCTGTTCCGGAATGTGCACGGGTTCCGGAAACGTTCCTGTTGAATGTAGTATCTCAGGAGTAGTGTCCTAAAAAACGGACAATCGAACAAATTTTCGAATATCTGAAAAAGCTGTATGACCCAGCTTTCACGAAGCACCACTTTTTTGCTTCGAAAATGAAGCAAAGAAATAAGTATATTTCTTCATAATGAAGCAGGGCTTGTATACAATGCACAATCAGGCTGTTGCCATGCAGAAGATTATTGAATAAAATTTACTCAAAACAGATAAAAATAAGTTTGTAGTGTTTGCTTTTTGCCGAATAAATGGTATAATTTATCACAGGCTGTTAACAAAGACAAATGATTCGGTGTTATTTGCCGAAGGAGGTGTCATCATTGAGCGAGATCAAAATAGAGCTGAGGGGGATCAGTAAGTCCTTTCCCGGCGTAAAGGCGCTTGACAACGTTCATTTTGCCGTCAGAAAAGGGACAGTGCACTGTCTTTGCGGCGAGAACGGCGCCGGAAAGTCCACATTGATGAAGGTGATCAACGGCCTTTACAAGCAGGATACGGGTGAGGTCCTCATCGACGGAAAACCGGTCGAGATAAAGGATCCCATCCAGGCCAGGGAATACGGCATTGCCATGATCGCCCAGGAGCTGAACTATATACCGGAAATGTCCATTGAGGAGAATGTATTCCTCGGCAGGCTGCCGGTCAAGAAGTTCGGCAATGTCGACTGGAAGACGGTCAGGTCCGAGACCCTGAAATTCCTTGCGCAGGAAGGTCTTCCCTACAAACCCGATCAGAAGCTGAAGACCCTCACGGTTTCTGATATCCAGATGCTGGAGATCATCAAAGCGGTTTCCTATAACGCCCAGATCGTCATCATGGATGAACCGACTTCCGCAATCACGAACCGCGAGGTCGAGATCCTGTTTGAGAAGATCGCGGAGCTGAAGGCCAGAGGCGTCAGCATTATTTACATCTCCCACAAGATGGAGGAGGTTTTCCGGATCGCGGACGATATCACGGTCCTGCGTGAC
>JBGUOI010000280.1:0-18188 GCA_045118075.1 Porcincola sp.
GCCGCCTTAAGAGGCGCCGGGCAGACCTTTTTCCTGGTGAACGGATCCACGGGCGGGATCCTCACCGCGGTGAGTGCCTGCTTCGGACCGGATGCGAAGGGCCGGAGGCTTTTGATGGCCAGGAACTGCCATAGGAGCGTCTACCACGGGGCGGTCCTGGAAAAGCTCGATACAGCCTACCTTTGGCCGCAGCTGATCCGCGCACCTAAAGGGACAGTGATCTCCGGCGCGGTCGATCCGGCGGATGTGGCATCCGCACTGGAAAAATATGAGGATATCGGTGCGGTCTGCATCACCTCACCGACCTACGACGGAGTCGTTTCCGATATCGCCGCGATCGCAAAGATCGCCCATGAGAAGGGGGTTCCGCTGATCGTGGATGAGGCGCACGGCGCCCATTTCGGGTTTCACCCGGCTTTTCCGGAAAGCGCGGTAAGCTGCGGCGCGGATATTGTGGTGCAGAGCCTGCATAAGACGCTTCCGGCCCTGACCCAGAGCGCGCTGCTGCATTTAAACGGCAGCCTGGTCAGTGCAGACCGGGTAAGGCGATACCTTGACATTTACCAGACCAGCAGTCCGAGCTATGTTCTGATGGCCTCGATGGATGAGTGCGTAAGGCTGATCCGGGAGCAGGGCGAAGCTTTTTTTGAGGAGCTTGCAAAGAGCGCGCTGTGGTTTCGGGAGCAGTCCCGCGACTTTAAAATGCTGGAGATCGTAAATACGGATGACCCGTCCAGAATCGTGATCGGTACCGGGCGCAGTGGATTGTCAGGAGAGCAGATTTGTGCTATTCTCAGAGAGAGGTTCCACATGGAATGCGAAATGGCTGCGCCGGATTATGCACTTGCCCTGATGAGCGCGGCGGATGGCAGGCAGGTCTTTGAAAAACTGCTTGACGCGCTGCAGACCATCGACCGCGAAGCGGCAGCTTTGGGAGGAAAGGACCCGGGCAGCGCATCCGAAACGTCTGAAGGAAAAGCCTGTTTTGAGAGCGCACCGAAAGTGCGTCAGGAGATGCCCCTGTGGGAGGGCTGGCAGCAGGAAACACAGACGATCGAGCTTGCCGACAGTGTCGGCAGGATAAGCGGTGATTTTATCTATCTGTATCCGCCCGGAATTCCGTTTCTGGCACCGGGAGAGCGGATCGATAAGACCGCGGCGGCATTCCTTGAGGATCTCCCGGAAAAAGGATCCCGGCTGCGCGGCATGGAGGATGAGCGCGGGATGCGGATCAGAGTACTGAGATGACCGTAAAGGAGAGTATCATGCTGGATTACAGATATGACACACAGCTTCTGATCGAGGGCGAGAACCTTGACGAGGACGAGATCAACGATTATATTACAGAGCATTTTGACGGCGACTGCCTGCTGGCAGTGGGTGATGAGGAACTGATCAAGATCCATTTCCATACCAACGAACCCTGGAAGATTCTGGAATACGGAAGGACCCTGGGGGAGATCTACGATATCGTAGTTGAGGATATGGACCGGCAGTCCAGAGGCCTGAAAGGTTAATTGGAGAACCATAGTAATTGTTTTTATAGAAGGAGAAAGAATATGGCAAAATGGGTATGCAGAGTCTGTGGTTACGTACATGAAGGAGATACACCCCCCGAGAAATGTCCTCAGTGTAAGGCACCGGCGGAGAAGTTTGATAAAATCGAAGAAGGCAAGCTGACCTGGGCCTGCGAGCATGAAGTAGGCATCATCGATGGTGTTTCCGAAGATATCATCAAAGACCTGAGAGCTAACTTCAACGGTGAGTGCTCCGAAGTCGGCATGTATCTGGCAATGTCCCGCGTGGCTTTCCGTGAAGGCTATCCGGAGATCGGCCTGTACTGGGAGAAAGCAGCTTATGAAGAAGCTGAGCATGCAGCGAAGTTCGCTGAGATCCTGGGCGAGGTAGTAACCCCGAGCACCAAGAAGAACCTTGAGATGAGAGTGGAAGCTGAGTGCGGCGCTACCGCCGGCAAGCTTGACCTGGCTAAGAGAGCAAAAGCCGCCAATCTTGATGCGATCCATGACACCGTTCATGAGATGGCTAAGGACGAGGCCAGACACGGCAAGGCATTCAAGGGCCTGTTGGACAGATATTTCGGCTGATCTTTAGGAAGTGGATTCTTGACAGAGAATCGTGTCTGATTTAGAATTAGAATGTAAAGAGGCACTGCGATAAACGGCTAGTCTCTTTCAGGCGAAAAGTTAAGAAAGTGATTTTATCACAGTCTCACCGTCACTTGGCAGAGTGGCGGTGAGTGCGTTTTACAGTAACTGTGATGGTTGTCCCAAACACATGAAATGTTAATGTAATCGGCATCTTTATCACCTCCTTTCGGAAATGATATTTAACCGCCTACCGTTATGCAATGCCTCTATCCTCTTGCGAGGATAAAGGCATTTTAATATTCTATAAACAATGTGTAAATTTTGAAAGGTATCACATCGTTTTTGAGCCAAAGTGCAGGAGCATTGAATAAACATCTGGCGCATTCTCGTGATCTTCAGTCATGAGTTAGCCAGCTTTTTTATCTTTATTTTATATCCTATGGGTTGCGACAAAAGAGAACAATGAGAACAAATGTTCGAAAAACAGGTGACAAATTATTTTCCGTATGATATTATGATTACATGGATGAAAAACTTTATAATATTAAGAACAATGATTTAACTTATGGTAGAGGCTATGTCTATTCCCTCCAGTACCATATCGTCTGGTGCACGAAGTACAGGAGGAAGGTGCTGAAGGATGGTGTGGATGCTGACTGCAAGGCCTTGCTTCAGTCCCTGGCGGAAGAATACCGCTTTGAGATCATGGCAATGGAAGTGATGCCGGACCACATCCATCTGCTGGTCAATGCCAGTCCCCAGTTTGTTATTCCAGACATGATCAAGATCATGAAGGGAGGGATCGCGAGGAAACTCTTCCTTGCACATCCGGAAATGAAAAATCAGCTGTGGGGAGGTCATCTTTGGAACCCCTCATACTGCGCGGTGACGGTCAGTGAGCGAAGCCGGGAGATGGTGGAGCAGTATATCGAAAGCCAGAAAGAGAAGGAATGGGGCGGAAGGGGGCGCCCACCGCGGGATCTGGAGAGGCTGCAGGCATACCACCGGGGACTTGGAAACGAAGAAACATTATGGAACTCCTAGGAGAATGCATACGGAACCGGCTGCTGTCTCATGCAAGGAGTGGAAAGGAAGCACGGTATGGAGACGAAAGTAATGTATTCGCAGAAGATCGAACATTACAATCACATCTTTATGGAGACTGTCGAAGCATACCGAGCTGCCGTCAGCTTCTTTATTACTGTATGCATGAAGGAGTGGGAGGCCATCGGTGCACGGACCCTGTCCAAGGAGAAGATGAACTGCCTTGAGCGGATAACGCACCCGACAGCGGGGCGCCCGGCGGTACCCTATTGTTTTGGCGGGAGTGACAGACGCTTTTATAAGTTCCCCAGTTACCTGAGGCGGGCGGCATGCATGGAAGCGATCGGGAAAGTGTCTTCCTATAAGAGCCATCTGTCAGCATGGGAAAGGGGCCTGGAAGGGACCCGCCCGGGAATGCCGAAGGCGGGATATGTGTATCCGTGCCTGTACAGGGAGAACATGTACAGGGAGGGGGAAGCATATACGGCACAGGTCAAGGTGTATATAAGGAATACGTGGGACTGGATCAACGTTAAGCTGCGAAAGTCCGATGTGGATTATGTCATCCGGCATTGCGGAGGAATGAGACAGAGCTCACCGACTCTTCAAAAGCGTGGGAAGGAATGGTTCCTTGATTTCCTTTATACCGGCAATACGGAACTTCGTCAGAAACCTGTACGCAGGCAGGTCATACTTTCTGTGGACCTGGGCATCAACAATGCCTGTACCTGCGCATGTCTTCATTCAGACGGCACTGTCGCCGGGAGGCGCTTCCTGCGCCTGCCGGCAGAAGAAGACTGCCTGAGGAAGGCGGTGGGCAGGATCAAAAAGGCACAGCAGCATGGGAACAGGAGAACACCGCGGTCATGGGCAGCTGCGAAAGGGATCAATGACGCAGTTGCAGTAAAGACTGCTGCGTTTATCATGGAAGCGGCAGAAAGATTCCATGCGGACGTGATCGTATTTGAGCATCTGGATAAAAGGGGAAGAAAAAGAGGAAGCAAAAGGCAGCGGCTCCATATGTGGAAGACTGCCTATGTACAGCGTATGGTGGAGAGCAAGGCTCATCGAAGAGGAATGAGAGTGAGCCGGATCTGTGCCTGGAACACCAGCAGACTAGCGTATGATGGGAGCGGAAAGGTAAAGCGAGGGAAAGAAACTGAGCGGACAGCCGGAAACTACAGCATATGCGAGTTCACAACGGGAAAGATCTATCATTGTGACCTGAATGCGAGTTACAACATAGGAGCCCGGTATTATATCCGGGAGATCATAAAATCCTTGCCCGAGAGGGAGAGGTTGGCGCTGGAGGCAAAAGTTCCTGCAGCAGCCAGGAGAAGCACCTGCACCTTATCCACGTTGATTAGCCTGAACGCGGCACTTGCGGCATAAGCCGGAAGGTAAGCTGAGCTTAGGCTGTATGGTGGAAAGGGAGTCCGATTCCCCTAAAGGGGAACCGCCCGTAAGGGGCGGCATAGGAAGCACGCGATTTCAATCGTGTGAGGCTTCACTTATACTTTTTCAATACAAAAGAAAAAACAAGATGGAAAATAAAGGCCAGGAATACGGATAAAGCGATAACAGCAGCGCAGAAAACAAACTCGTTCTGAATGGCTGTCTGCTGAATGATCTTAATGATCAGACCGTGAACCAGATAGAGCTCGAGTGAGATCCCGCCCAACAGGCCAAGTATACGATTGCTTATTTTTACTTTCATAGAGAAGAGGATCACGCAGCAGACAAAAGCTGTTGTTATAAAAAGCGGAAGTATTTTGGAGGCATACCCGGCGGGAAGAAGAGAAATGATCTTCCCCTGGAATTTGAACAAAGTCACAAAACAAAGGACAACAACAGGAGCAATGATGTAATAATACTTAGCTATGAAACGGGTTATTTTCTCCTCATATGTTGCCCACAGGATACCCACTATGAGTAAATGGCACGATCTGTACCAATAGGCATCATAATGGATTTTAATGCAGAACAGAGCCCATAAGATGTACCAAAGGCATCCGCAGATCACCATTCCTTTGTAATGCTTTCCGCAGATCATCATGAATAACCAGAAAAACACGTAGAAGATAATAATGCAGATGATAAACCACGAATAAGTAACGATCGGGTGGCCGTTAACCAGGGTTTTTAATACATCTTTGAAAGTATAAGCCGTTCCGCTGACCGTATAGGCAGCCCAGTAAATAAAAATAAATACTATATAGGGAATCAAAATGCCCGGAATACGCTTAAGAAGGAAACCTTTCCGGTAACTTTCCCCCTTTTTTATATAGGACTTCTGAAGGCCGTATCCTGAGAAAAAGAAGAACACAGACACGGCCAGAGAACCGATCAAAGCGAAAAACCGGAAAATATGACCTGTAGTCGTGATCTTGGAAAGGTGATGAAAAACGATGATAAGAGCAAATAATCCCCGATAGTATTTTGTCGTTTCAAGAGATAAATAGTCTTTGTTTATCGCGCTGAAGGGCCTGCATAGATGCGAACCGAACAGGAACACGATTGCCAAAGAAATCGGCAGAATGTCAATTAATAAATTCATGGTAAACCTCTCCGTGAGACATTGTCAGAATCCTTTAGGAATAACGCTTGGAGAATACCATACTTTCATATATACTGCAAGGCAGTTTGCAGGAAGCAAAAATCAGATCGCACCTGCCTTGATCAGCAGTTCCCTCACTTTTTTGCCGATGATCCCCGCAAGGATGATCTTTATGATGGCAGTGGGAATAAACGGGAGCACACATGCGGCAAATGCGGCGGCAAAGGTACTGTGCGCTGCGACGACAAACCAGCAGGTTCCGATGATATAATTGATGACCGCTCCGGCGACCAGGCCGGCATAGAGTCTGACGGTTCCGCCCATCTCGAGACCGAGTCCGGCCAGGAAGGCCATGATCGGGAAGGAGACGATAAATCCGCCGGTGAGCCCGAGCACGATGCCCAGACCGCCTTTAAAACCGGCGAAGACCGGAAGACCGACTGCGCCAAGCAGCACATAGATCACAGCCGCGATAGTCCCTTTTTTTGATCCGAGTATGATTCCCACAAACGGGATGGCAAAGGTCTGGAGCGTCATCGGGACGCCGGCGGGCATCGGAATGCTGATCTGGGCAAGGATCGCGATCAGGGCAGCCGCCAGGCCGATCTGGGTTATATCGCGGGATGATAGTGAAGCTGAACGCTGTGTTGTCATGGTCTTATTCTCCTTTATCGAGTTTTGTCAGTTACTAATGTTAACGGCTTTTCGGATAATTGTCAACCAAAACTAAGCAAGTGGTTAACATACACTTGTTGCATGGACCTTCCGAAAATGATAAGGTAGCGGAGGAAAGGAGTGTATCAGAACATGAGATTTGTAATTCAGGTCGTCAGCCGGGCTCAGGTGACGGTGGATGAAGAAGTAGTAGGAAAGATCGGACCGGGCATGATGGTCCTGGTAGGCGTCTCCGGGGAGGATACGAGGGAGGTCGCCGACCGGATGATCAAAAAGATGCTGGGGCTTCGGATCTTCCCGGATGAAAACGGAAAGACGAATCTGTCTCTGCCGCAGATAAACGGCAGCCTGCTGATGGTCTCGCAGTTTACGCTTTATGCGGACTGCACGAGGGGCAACAGGCCGGGCTTTACCTATGCGGGAGCTCCCGATATGGCCAGCGAGATGTACGATTATATCCTGGCCCGGTGCGCGGAGCAGGTGCCGGTCGTGGAGAAAGGGATCTTCGGGGCGGACATGAAAGTGTCCCTGACGAACGAAGGACCGTTTACGATCATACTCGATTCAAAGGAACTGTTCGGGATGTAATTATACCGGCTGTTATGGTATAATCGGTTCATATTCAGCGGAGGAAAGGAACCTCTGCAGCGGAGTATGATAATCGGTAAAGGAGGATTTTCAGATGATGAAGAAAGTTATCACAGCGGCTTTGATGATCTCTCTTCTGGCCACGGTCACGTGCTTTGGTGAAGCGGTGACGGAAAAAGCAATCGGCGAGGAAGAGACCGAGCTTGTCCTTGGCATGGTCAATCCCTTCTCTGATTTCGATGAGCTGCTCCCGGCTGAGGAACTTGCCGGATACAGCATCAAACTGCCTCAGATCGACGGCTACGAGATCGCTGATTACCGGGCGATCCCCTACGGCATGCTGGAAGTGATCTATAACGGAGAAAACGGCGATGACCTTAGGATCCGCAAAGCGCCGGGCGAGTCGGATATCAGCGGCGACTATAATGAATACGCCGACATTTATACGATCGAGGGCGAGAACTTCACCGCCGAAGTAAGAGCTGATGATAACGGTGTCGGCAACGCGGTCTGGACCAACGGCGCATTCGCTTATGCCATCACCAGCGATCAGGGACTTGACCGCGACATGGCGGCAGCGCTCATCAAAGAGACAGCCGAGTCTAACCAGGCACTTCCCGCTTTTACCTGCCCGAGTGAAGACCCGTATGAGCTGGCGATCGTCGATTTCCTCAAAGCAGAAGCAAACGCAGCGTTCACTCCGTCGGATGTGATGATCCCCGTGGTATGCATCCTGGCCGTTAATGATGAAGATCCCGAGCAGATCCACATCTGGGGCACCACGCTGATCGAGAATTACCGCGTGGAAGACTCCAAGCTGGTCAATGTCAGCGGCGGCGAATTCCCGGGCATGTTCACACTCGAGCCCGATGAAGACGGAAACCTGAGCGTGGTCGATTATGAAGAAGCGCTGACCGAGGGCGAAGGCGACGGAAGCCTCAGCCAGGTCTATATGTCAGCCGGCGAAGAACTCGGCAGGGACCTGCTGGCAGCATACTCGGCCATCCATGACGACTCTGAGGGAGACAGCATCTTAAGCCAGATGCTCCTGGCCCAGATCAACGAGTACCTGAATCAGGCCGGCCTGAATGTGGATACGGCCGAGCATGAGGATACGGGCGAGATGGAGATCGCCGAGGCAGAAACGCTGGATCTTAGCGAAGAAGGCGTCGAAGAGATCACGGAGGATGTGCTCGAGGAGATCGACCTGCTTGAAGATCTGGAGCCAACATCGGAGGAGCCGCAGGCATAAGATGACAGGGGACAGCCCTTTGATATGAAATGAATTAATAGGTATTACCCTGTTCCACGGGGAACGCTCGCGCTCTTACCTCGCGCAGCGGTACATAAGGCTAGGGCTTCGCCCTCGCCAAGTACCGGCGCTGCGGTAACGTCCCCTTTGGAACAGGGTAATACTTTTTATATTCCATTATTCTATGAAAAGGGCTGTCCCCCTTTCCCGACAGGCGGCATGGGACCGTCCGCTGTCTTCTCGGAAGCAGGGACAGGAGTTGGATTAAAAATGCCGGGCCAAGAGGATTACGAGCGGTAGGTAGCTGACGTCAGAAAAGGCGGCGCCTAGCGGATGTATTCGGAGTTTGTCTGAGCACACGTAAGTGCGCGAGTTACGGAGAATACATCCATATAGGCGGCGCAGCCTTTTCAAGTCAGCAACGTGCTCATAATCCTCTTGGCCCGGTTTTTTTTCTTCCTGTCCAGCGCCGCCAAAATCCCCGGCAGTATCAGCACGATCAGCGTGACTGCGGTGGCGGCGCCTTTGGAGATCGTCAGGCAGATCTGGCCGATGGCAGGTGTATCGAAAGCGTACCCGAGTATCAGGGTGGCGATGATCATGATCAGGCCGGAGGTAAAGATGGTCTCGGCGCTGCTTTCATAGGCGGTGCCAAGGGCGGAGGCGCGATCGCTGCCGCTGCTTCGCTGTTCACGGTAAAAGCTCGTGAAGAGGATGGCGTAGTCGATGGTTGCGCCCATCAGGATGCTCTGTACGACGAGCAGGGCCAGGTAGTAAATGTCGTAGCCCTGGAAATGGACGAGGATCATCGTAAAGAAGACGGAGCTTTGGATCAAAAGTACCAGGACTGCCGGGACGACCAGACTGCGGAAGGTGACCATCACGACGATGAAGATGGCCAATGCAGTGATCAGAGTAACGGTATTGAGTTCATGTCGGAAGATCTTTGACATCTCCCAGGCCATTACACTGTTGCCGACCAGGTGATATTCACCTGCGCCGGCTTTTTTCATGGCTTCGTCCACGGCATCGATGTAGGCGAAGGTCTCATCGGATTCGGCGGGCAGATAGGTCGTTACGGCGATCAGGCTGTGTTTTTCGCCGTGGAGCATGTGCTCGTATTCTTCCAGTGCGGCCGGTGCTTTATCGAGCATCGCGAAGGCATCCGGTGAAACGCCCATGGATTCGAGGGTTTCAAACAGGCCGGCGTCTTTAAGCGACATGACCTGGTCGAGCATCTCCTTAAAGGTCATGGTAAAATCCGGATCCAGCAGGGAAGCGCCGGAGGAGGCTTTCGCTTTGGCATAGAGCAGGTCGATCGCGGCTCCGGGGACGGAGATATCCGGGGCCATTTCGGTGATCGCCTCTTTCAGCTCGGAGGCGGTGAAGCTCTTTCCCATGGTGTTTGACCATGCCATCGCCCGGGCGGTTTCGGGTATGGCCGAGATCTCTTCCACGGCGAGGGCGGCTTTTTCTTCATCCGCGGTCTCATAGACGACCAGCGTGGTATTGACGTTTGCAAAGATCTCGTCGATCGGCGAATAGTCGGTCATGGTGAATGCGAACGAGGCGCTTCCGCGCAGCTTCGCGGTGAAAGCGAAGAATACGATGAACAGCACAAGGATGAAGTAACGGCCTTTATCCTCGACTTTTCCCATGAAGCCCAGAGGGATGTGGAGGCGTTTTTTGGCTGTCTTCGTGATCACTTTATCGAGGGCGATGATCATGGCAGGCAGCAGGGTGAAGATGCAGATCATGCTCACCAGCACGCCTCTTGCCAGGACGATGCCCATGTCGGCGCCTATTTTGATGCTCATAAACAGGAGAGCGAGCAGGCCGACGATGGTCGTAAAGGAACTGGAGGCGATGGAGGGGAAGGAGCCTGTGATGGCGGCCTTCATGGTCTCTTCGCTTGTCTCGTGGGAGTCTCGCTCCAGATGGTAGCGGCTCATCAGCATAACGGAATAGTCGATGGACAGGATGAGCTGCATGAGGGCGGCCATGGTCCATGTGGTGGCGGCGACGCCTTCTGTCAGGGCGCTCAGGCCGGTGTTGATCCCCACGGCTGCGCCTACTGAAAGAAGGAACAGGAAGGGCTCTATCCAGGACTGGCTCATCAAAAGCAGGATGAAGATGATTATGCCAAGTGCGGCGGCGACGATCCAGGGGGGAAGTGAGCCGCCGTTCGTATCGTCAACGGTATAGGTCATCTTGTAAAGACCGGCGAAGTCATTGTCGAGGGACCGCTTGATGGCCTTTACTTCCGGAGATTTATAGGCATGGGAGAAATTCAGGGTGTAGAGTGAATAACCGTCCTTGTCACAGTGGATATTCCCGGCGGTAAAGGAGACCGAGGAGACGTTTTCGATTTCGGCGAGTTTTTCGCGAAGGGCTTCTTTCTCTTCTTCAGGGACATCGGTAAACATGACGCGGATGGTGTTGGAAGAGAGACGGACCAGGTCCGGGAATTCGGAATCAAGGATGTCGTATCCCTGCTTCATGGAGGAGGAGTCGGACAGGAAACGGGTGAGATCGGTGATGATATTGACTTTCGGGATCAGGGCGGCAAAAATGACGGTGATGATCAGGGTGATCACCGCCAGGAGACGTCTTTTTGAAACAAGAAAACCGGATAGTGCACTCATATGCAGGCCTTTCTGAAATGTCGGTTTATTGGTCGCCTGATTTGTGTGTACTTATTCTAACACAAAGAGCAGAAAGTGAGAACCGGCCTTGCGGGTTACTTTCCCAAAGCCCCTTCCGGTCATTGAGAATAATGCCGATTACTGGTATAATTACAGGTAATTAACGGAAGGGACGGACTCATCATGAATAAATCTGTGGAAAAGATATCGGAAGCTTTTGTAGAACTGCTTCAGAAGAAGCCGTTCAATAAGATCACTGTCAGGGATATCGTCCAGAAGAGCAACGTACACCGCAACACCTTCTATTACCATTTCCAGGACATCCCGTCGCTGCTGGAGTACCAGATTCAGATGGTCATCGATTCGATACAGGTCGATCCCAGCTCGGAAACGTCGCTGATGGAGGGCATCCGCCCTACCGTCGATTACATGCTTGAGCATAAAAAGATCGTCATGAACTTGTACAACTCGCTCGGTAAGGAGATGCTGCTCAAAGGCATCCGCGGGATCTGCTCCAGGGTGGTGGAGAAATTTATTACGAACCGCATAGGAGACCGGGAGGTCTCGCTAAGGGATATGGAGCTGCTGTCAAGGTTCCAGACGGCGATGATGACGGGTGTTTTGATCGACTGGCTGGAGAACCAGATGTCCTACGACCTGACAAGCGACATCGCCAGGGCGGTGGTGCTGTTCGGTCAGGGGATCACGGCGGATGCTGTTAAGGGGAACAAATCATGAAAGATATCGCCAGAAGTTTTGGCGCAATGGTCGATGAGCGGGTGGCGCAGGATCCGGAAGCCGCCCGCCGTCTTCTGCTTGCCGGGTTCAGGGCTTTCAGCCTGAAGCTTGATGTTCTGCCCAACCGCCGGCTTCCGCGGTCCAGGCAGTACATGGCTAAGATTTTAAACCGCACGGTGACGGACCTGCTGACGCATCCGGATGATTCGGCTCTGGTCAGCCTTTTCACGCCGTGTGAACTGATGCAGAGCCTGCAGATACGGTCGCTGTGCGCCGAGTTTTATTCTGCTTTTGTGTGCGGGGCACACGCGGAAAGAGCGTTTATCGCCGCCGCGCAGGATGAGGGAATCGCCCAGACTTTCTGCTCTTACCATAAGATCCTGCTTGGGAGCATCTACGCCGGCGTCTTTAAAAGACCCGGTTTTATTGTGAGCACTTCCCTGGCCTGTGACGCGAACAACCTGACTTTCAGAGCCGCGGCCGACCATTTTGGGGTGGACCGCTTTTATATTGACGTGCCGCCTTTCGGCGGAGAGGAGAGCATCTCCTATGTAGCCGATTCGCTCAGGGAGCTGGGCCATTTCCTGGAAGACCATTCGCACAGAAAGCTGGACATCGCGAAACTTGCGCAGACGGTGGCCCGTTCCGGGCGGACGCTGGATCTTTTTCAGAAAAGTGCGCCTCTTCGGGGGGTTAAAACGCTGACGGGGGACATCGCCTCCCAGATGTATGAGATCTATTTTACTCATGTGGGACTCGGGACGCCGGAAGCGGAGAAGTATGCGCGGATGCTGGAGAAGGACCTTGAGAAAGCGCCTGGAAAAAAAGGCGTGCGCATCCTGTGGATCCACACGATCCCGAACTGGCAGATGCCGGTCAGGGAGATGTTCAACTTTTCCGACCGGGCAAGCCTGATTTGGTGTGACATGAGTTTTGACTGTCAGGTCCCGATGGATCCGGAGCGTCCTTATGAGAGTATGGCCAGGCGCCTGGTCGAGAACCACTTCAACGGCAGCGGGCAGCGCAGGATCGATGCGTGTGTCCGGATGAGCCAGATCCTGGAGGCGGACGGCGCCGTGATCTTCTGCCATTGGGGATGCAAGCAGACGGCGGGGATCAGCGCCGATATGAAGCAGCAGCTGGAGGAGAGCGGCGTGCCGGCTCTGATTCTGAACGGTGACGGCTGCGATGAGGACAATTCTTCCGACGGGCAGGTCTCTACGAGACTGAACGCGTTTATTGAGATGCTGGAGGAGAGAAAACGGTGACGGAGAAAGAGACGATCTGGTGTGTCTGCCGGTACACGCCCGTGGAATTGTTCATCGGCGGCTTCGGCTGCGAGTGCCTCCGGCTGGATCCGTCCCGCACGTCTTTTGACTGTGCGGATTCGTGTGCCCATCCGAACCTGTGCGGGTTCGGCAAGGGCGTCATCGAGGAGGTGACGGAGCAAAATATCCGTTACCTTATCCTGACGGACTGCTGCGACGTGATGCGCCGGGTGTGCGATGTGCTCCAGCAGGAAGCGCAGATCGAGTTTATCCATCTGCTTCCTCTTCCTCATCGGAACGGGGAGAGGGAGAGGCGGCTGTTTGCCGGTGCCTTGAATGAACTTATCCGGGAGTGGGGGCTTTGCTGCGGCCTTGCCTTTGACTCGGCCGGCTTTTTGAAATCCTGGGTGGAATCGTACCGAGCCGGGAAGGCGGAGCTTGAAAAGCTGCGAAGCGGGCCGCACCTGACGCTGCGCGGCGCCCATGCCGGGGCTCATCTGACCGGACTTGTAAAAGAGCGGATCAGCCTGCCTCTTGATGACCAGAGCTGTACCGGGACCAGGATAATCAAGGTGCCCGAAGAGTGGGAGGCGATCGCCGAATCGGGAGAAGATTTCGATGAGGATGAGCTTCTGCTCGCCTACGCGGGAGCGCTGCTCGGGCAGGAGAGAGGCTGCATGCGGATGCAGGACCGGGCCCGGACGAGGATTGAGGATAATTCGCGCGGTGTTCTTTTTCACACCGTGAAGTTTTGTGATTATTACGGATTTGAGCAGCGTGAGCTGCAGAAAATGGCGGAGGCGGCCGGGATACCGCTTCTGGGCGTGGAGAGCGACGGAACGCCCCTCGGGAGCGGCCAGCTGGCCACCCGGATCGATGCGCTGGGGGAGATCCTGCCCCGGGAAGGAGATTATATGGCACAAAATACCGGGCCTGTGAATATCGCGGCCGGCGTGGACAGCGGTTCGACCAGTACGGACGCCGTGATCATGGACAAGAGCGGAAAGATCCTCGGCTGGAGCATCGTGCCGACCGGACGCGGCGCGGCCGCGGAGGCGGCGAAAGCCCTGGACAGGGCGCTTGAGATGGCGAACCTGAAAAAGGAGGATCTGGACAGGACGGTGTCGACCGGGTACGGGCGCGAACATATCGGGCTTGACGGTGAGATCGTGACGGAGATCACCTGTCATGCGAAGGGGGCTCATTTTCTCGATCCGCTTACCGATACCGTCATCGACATCGGCGGGCAGGATTCGAAGGTCATCCGGCTTGATGAAGAGGGCAGGGTGATCAGCTTTGCCATGAACGACAAGTGCGCGGCGGGCACGGGGAGATTCCTCGAGATGATGGCCGCGGCGCTGGAGATGCCGCTGGAGGAGATGAGCAGGGCCGGCCTTGAATGGAAGGAGGAGGTCCAGATCTCCAGCATGTGTACGGTGTTTGCTCAGAGCGAGGTCGTCTCGCTGGTCGCGGATAATACGCCGCCCGCGGATATCATTCACGGCCTGAATAAGGCGGTGGCTTCGAGGACTGCGTCCCTGGCGGCGCGCCTTGGAAAGAATGAAGGTCATGAATGCCATTATATGATGACCGGCGGCGTGGCGAAAAATGAAGGTGTGGTTAAGGCGCTCGAGGAAAAGCTGGGCGCTTCGATGAGTATTTCCGAGCATGCGCAGATCTGCGGCGCCATCGGGGCCGCGCTGATCGCGCTCGGTAAATGAGAGTCAGGAGGCAGGAGCAGATAATGGAATATCGTATTGAACATGATTCTATGGGTGAAGTGAAAGTCCCCGCGGACAGGCTTTGGGGAGCCCAGACTCAGCGAAGCCATGAGAATTTCAGGATAGGCGAAGGGATCGAGACGATGCCGGATGAGATCATCCGGGCGTTCGGTATTTTAAAGAAGGCAGCCGCCCTGGCCAATCATTCGCTTAAGCCGGAGCGGATGACCGACGAAAAGCTGGACGCTATATCCGCTGCCTGTGATGAGGTCATCAGCGGCCAGCTGGCACAGGAGTTTCCGCTGGTGGTCTGGCAGACGGGTTCGGGCACGCAGTCGAACATGAACGCCAACGAGGTGATCGCCAACCTGGCCAACAAGATCGCGGGCAGGGATCTTTGTCATCCCAATGATGACATCAACATGAGCCAGTCCTCGAACGACACTTTCCCGACAGCCATGCATATCAGCGCGCTGACTGCGCTGGAGGATGGTCTGATCCCGGCCGTGGAGAAACTGGTTAAGACGCTGCGCACTCTGGAGAAAGAGAACGAGGGAGTCGTGAAATCGGGCAGGACGCATCTGCAGGACGCGGTCCCGATCGCGTTCTCCCAGGAGATCAGCGGCTGGCGAACCTCCCTTGAAAAGGATCTTGCCCTCATCTGCATGGCCATGGATCCGCTTCGCGAACTGGCGCTCGGCGGCACAGCCGTCGGGACCGGCCTTAATGCGCCGGAGGGATTTGCGGAAAAAGCCGCCGAAGAGATCAGCCGCCTTTCCGGAAAACGATTTGAAAGCGCCAAAAACAAGTTCCACGCGCTCACATCAAAAGATGAGATGGTCTTCGCGCACGGCGCTGTCAAAGCCCTCGCGGCGGACATGATGAAGATCGCCAACGATGTGCGCTGGCTCGCTTCCGGCCCGAGGCTTGGCCTTGGTGAGATCACGATTCCGGCCAACGAGCCCGGATCCTCGATCATGCCCGGCAAAGTCAATCCAACCCAGTGTGAACAGGTGACCATGGTGGCCGTCCAGGTGATGGGAAACGACGCGGCCATCGGCATCGCCGCTTCCCAGGGGAATTTCGAGCTGAACGTCTTCATGCCGCTGATCGCCTATAACTTCCTTCAGTCGGTGCGTCTGCTCAGCGATTCGATCATTTCCTTCAACGACCACTGCGCGGTCGGAATCATCGCCAACAAGGAGAAGATGCATGAGAACCTGTATGGGACGCTGATGAACGTCACCGCCCTGAACCCTTATATAGGCTATGAGAACGCCGCGAAGATCGCAAAGCTTGCCCATAAGGAGGGCTTAACGCTGAGAGAGGCCAACCACCGGCTCGGCATCCTGTCCGATGAGGAATTCGACAAGGTGTTTAAGCCCGAAGAGATGGTCTGATGATGTCATTGTGTGATTTGCGACAGCTTTGATGGGAGTACAGCCAATTGAAAAACGATCAGGAACTGACCTGGAAACTGGTCAAAACGGAGCATGTCGTCACTGACCGGTGGATCGATTTCCGCCGGCTCACCTACGAGATGCCGGACGGCACGCTGTTTGAGCCGTTCTACAACTACAGCCGCCGCAGCTATGTGGTGATCGCCGCAACGGATACGCAGGGAAACTACCTCTGCGTCCGCCAGTACCGGCAGGGCATCGGCGGGGTGACAACAGAATTTCCCGCAGGCGGCATAGAAAACTACGGGGCGACGGACTACGAAAAGACGGGCCGGGAGGAAGATCCGCTCGAGGCCGCCAGGCGGGAGCTTATTGAGGAGACCGGGTATACCAGCGACGACTGGACACATCTGCTTACCATCCCCTCCGACGCCACGCTCGGGGACAACTATGCCCATCTGTACCTGGCCAGAAACTGCAAAAACGTGCAGAGCCAGACACTGGACGAAACCGAATTCATGAACGTGATCGCCATCCCGCCCGCCGAGCTCGAAGAGATGGCCGCGAGCGGCCGCTTCCAGCAGGCGATTCACGTATTGGCGCTGATGCTTGCAAAAAATTGCTGACTATAGGGGTCTGACCCTTTTCGCACATTAACGTGCGAAAAGGGTCAGACCCCTGCCTGAAGCTCCACGTTTCAAAGGAGGTTACTATGCTGAATGCTATACATTTATGTGATGTTCCGCGCCGGTGCAGGCCCCTGCTGTGGATTCCTGCATTTGTATTTCTTGCGCTCCTGCTGTCGGCTACTGAACCTGCCCGGGCGGCCCAGACCGGCCCGAAGATAGCGCTTGTGCTGGACGCGGGCATAAAGGAGCTGTCCTCCGTAATTGAGGTGGAAAAGAATGGCGTGGTCGGCACGCTTCCTGATTTGAAGCGTAAGGGATATAAGTTCCTGGGCTGGTTCACGAAGAAGTCGAAGGGGATGAAGGTGAAGCAGGACACAATGGTCTCTTCACTTGAGCAGATGAAGCTCTTTGCACACTGGCAGAAGATTTCCTACCGGATCATCTACCGGTATAACCACGGTGTGCTTACGCTGCCTCAGATGATGAAAGGTGTGAACCCGACTAAATATACCGTAGAGGATGAGATTACTCCGGCGGCGCCTTACAGGGAGAAATTCCGCTTTATGGGGTGGTACTCGTCGGCTGATTTTAATAAGAGTTCCAGGGTGAAGACCATTCCGAAGGGATCGACCGGAACGATCACGCTTTATGCGTATTTTGCGCCGTATGACGGGTATATTCACTTCGATCCGAACGGAGTGATCGATGATTTCCCGGCGGATTATAACTGCATGAAGGGAAAGACCTATGTTCTTCCGGGAGCCGATGATCCGCTGCTGGGAAGCTGGAACACGAAGCCTGACCTGACCGGGAAGTTCTATTATCCCGGGCAGAAGGTGAAGGACCTGGTGACGAACGGAAGGATATTGACGCTCTATGCGGATCCTTTCTCGCCCGGAAATAATATCGCGAAGATCACCAGGTATTTTGTCCGGATCGGGTATTCGAAAGAAGCTGCTGCGGCGATCGCCGGCAACCTGATGTTTGAATCGGGCGGCGGGGCTTCCGATATAAAACTCAACGCGGTGGAATACAGCACGGGACGCGGTATCGGCATGGTCCAGTGGACCAACACGGTGGACGGACCGCGCAGGACAGCGTTTGAAAAGTTCTGCGCCTCCCAGGGAAAACCGTGGCCGAATAAAGACCTGAAAGTGCAGGTGGATTTCCTGATCAGGGAGCTGAACGGAAAGTACGGGCCGATCTGGAAATTCCTGCCGAGGATGGGATATCCGTCGGATTATAAGATGACGCTGAAACAGTTCAAGAAACTGCGGGATCTTTCAAAAGCCGTCGGTGTTTTCTGCGCCTGCTTCGAGCGGCCGTATATGAGAGATGCACATCTGGCGACAAGGACGATGTTTGCGAGGATTGCCTACAAATATGTAAATTAAGAGATGGCAGGGTAGTGCCCTTGATTAGAACAACATAAGACAAAGTCAAAGGATCTTAAGCTATTTGCCGCTTTTGAAAACGCTGCGCCGCCTATAGCATGCATTCTCCGCTAACTCGTGCACTAAAGTGCACTCAGACAAAGCTCCGAATGCATGCGCTATGCTCGCG
>JBGUOI010000281.1:0-5491 GCA_045118075.1 Porcincola sp.
TAAACTAATCCCGGCAGGTACCGGAATGAAGCGTTACCGCAACGTCCGCATCGAGGGCGGAAAGGATTATTCTGCGAATATTCCGGCAGTCCGTCAGGATGTGGAAGAAGAGCCGGTAACTGCAGAGTTTATCGACACCGAAGACGATTCCTCACTTGAGGAGATCCCTCAGGAGGAGCTGGTCAGACGCGAGGAAGAGCGCGAAGAAGAGGATTTCTGAGATAACACAAGGTCATCTTTGGAGCGTGCTTTACTAAAAAACATAAGTCAAATACAAAGATCTTAAGCGAAAGTTGCCGCATTTGAAAATGCTGCGCCGCCTATTAGGATGCTTTCTACGCAACTCGCGCTCATACGAGCGCTCAAACAAGCTTCGAAAGCATCCGCTAGGCTCGCATTTTCTTCTGCGGCTGCCTAATGCTTAAGATCTTTTATATTTGACTTATGTTTTCTGTTATTCACAATCGAAAAACTGACCCTGCGTCATCCGGTGGCGATACAGTGCAAAATAAAATGGGATGTTCTTGTGCCTGCAAATGGTAAAAGATGCAGGATTGTCCGATCACATTCCGGAGTGAGAGAGAAAAAGAGAATAAAAAAAGCCAGGCAAGGAGGCTCATGAGCGCTAGGCGCCCCCTTTTCAAGTCAGCAACGTGCTCATGAGCCTCTTTGCCTGGCTTGCATTAACTTTTTACAAATCCCCTGTCATTTCCGCTTCAAAAACCGAAACAGCGGCATATCATCGGAAAGGTCTTCCGCGTTCTCGTCATAGGGAAGATCGGGATCTTCTTCGACGACTTTCCCGGCCCACTCGGCGTACGTCATTTCCTGGCGTATCCGTTCTTCTTCGCGGGCTTTGGCTTCATCGGCTTTTTTGTCACGCTTTCTTTGGGCAGCCTCTTCTTTTTCGCGAATCTTCAGGTCGTTTTTGGCTCTGGCGTATTCATCACGTCTGGCCTGCTCCAGGCCGCGGCGGTAGCCGTCGTCGAAACCGTTCGAATACTGTTTTTCGCTGTCTGCCTGCAGCATTGTCATCCGACCGGTCCACCCGATAAAGCGAACCAGCAGGATTCCGAAGAAGACACCGGCTGAATCGATGAGGACATCTTTCATGGAGGCGTCTCTTCCGGCAACAAATGACTGGTGGTATTCATCTGCAGATGCGAAGCCGACGCATATGATCCCGGCCATCAGCATCAGCCAGATTCCCCTGATCCCGTAAACATAGAGCGGGAATGCGACCGCGACTGCCAGGACAAAATACTCCGTCATATGCGCGATCTTGCGGAATACACCGTTGAAACGCTGGGCATAATCCGCCACCTGCCAGTTCTCAAGGTTGGCGTCGAAGACATCGTTGGCTGTGCTGACAACAGTGTAGCTGACTTTGTAGCTGGTCTGGGAGGAGATATCTCCTTCCTGTGCCGAAAAGGTAAAGATGATATACATCATGGCAATCGCAGGCAAAAATGACAGCGGTTTTAATAATGTACGTAATTTCATAATCGCTCCTGGTTCTGCCTTGACAAGAGTCCGGCAGTTTCGTATAATATGGAATTGCGCAGGCCCAAAAAGGGGTTAGTGCGCTCAAAAAACGGCCTTTCCGTAAGCCTGACACCAGATGCCGGTGTCTAAGGTATTATATATGGAAGGAAAACCAATTGCAACCACATGATGAGGAAGACTCATACATCCAACAGGAGGTGAAAGGAAAGAATGCCAACATTTAACCAGTTAGTCAGAAAAGGCAGACAGACATCTGAGAAGAAGTCAACTGCTCCGGCTCTTCAGAAAGGCTTCAATTCTCTGAAGAAGAGAGCGACCGACGCTTCCTCCCCGCAGAAGAGGGGTGTGTGCACAGCTGTCAAGACCGCTACTCCCAAGAAGCCGAACTCAGCGCTTCGTAAGATCGCCAGAGTACGTCTTTCCAACGGAATCGAAGTGACGACCTATATCCCGGGCGAAGGCCACAACCTGCAGGAGCACTCCGTAGTGCTTATCCGCGGCGGCCGTGTAAAGGACCTTCCGGGTACCAGATATCACATCATCCGCGGTACGCTGGATACAGCCGGTGTTGCCAACAGGAGACAGGCACGTTCCAAATACGGCGCCAAGAGACCGAAAGGCGCAAAGAAATAATTAAACAATAAGACTGATCAGTTTCACAAAACGTAAGCTAAATGGTTTCGCTGCGAGGTATTCTTTTTCACCAGGTGGTTGCAGGTTGAAGATAGAAGCCCTTGTGACATGAAACGCAAATGCCGAGCGACAGATTGTGAGTACCGATGATTTAATAAGGAAGCGTTTTCTCTGACGCATCCTGAATGATTAAGGAGGGAAGCAACGTGCCACGTAAAGGACATACCCAGAAAAGAGATGTATTGGCAGATCCGCTCTACAACGATAAGGTCGTGACCAAGCTTATCAACAACATTATGCTGGATGGTAAGAAGGGTGTTGCGCAGAAGATCGTTTACGGCGCTTTTGCAAAAATGGAAGAAAAGACAGGAAAGCCTGCCCTCGAAGTTTTCGAGGAGGCTATGAACAATATCATGCCGGTGCTGGAAGTTAAAGCCAGACGTATCGGTGGTGCTACCTATCAGGTTCCCATCGAGGTAAGAGCCGACAGAAGACAGGCCCTGGCCCTTCGCTGGATCACTCAGTTCTCCCGCAAGAGAGGCGAGAAGACCATGCAGGACAGACTGGCCAACGAACTGCTTGACGCCGCCAACAACACAGGCGCTTCCGTCAAGAGAAAAGAAGATATGCACAAAATGGCCGAGGCCAACAAGGCCTTCGCTCATTATCGCTTCTAATAAGCCTGCTGCCTGAAGAGATGCTTTTTCCAAAGATCGCCAGGATCGTAAGGAATATCACTTTAGGATGCGAGTTGGAGTCGCACCCTGGCTGAAGCTGATTTTGGGTACGGCTGCAATAACACAGGAATTAGGAGGGAAACATGGCAGATAGACAATACCCGCTTGAGAGAACCAGAAATATCGGGATCATGGCTCATATTGATGCCGGCAAGACGACATTGACCGAGAGGATCCTGTATTACACCGGCGTTAACTACAAGATGGGTGAAACATATGAAGGGACTGCTACCATGGACTGGATGGAGCAGGAGCAGGAACGCGGCATCACGATCACTTCGGCCGCTACCACCTGCCACTGGACGCTCCAGGAGCAGACTCATGAAAAGCCGGGTGCGCTTGAGCACAGGATCAACATCATCGACACCCCCGGACACGTGGATTTCACCGTAGAGGTCGAGCGTTCACTTCGTGTCCTGGACGGAGCGGTCGGTGTGTTCGACGCCAAGGGCGGTGTTGAGCCGCAGTCAGAAAACGTCTGGCGCCAGGCGGATACCTACAGCGTGCCCCGTATGGCCTTCGTAAACAAGATGGATATTCTCGGTGCAGATTTCTTCAACACCGTGAAGGAGATCGGAACGAAGCTCGGAAAGAACGCAGTTGTCCTGCAGCTGCCCATCGGCAAGGAAGATCACTTCCAGGGCCTGGTCGACCTTTTCGAGATGAAGGCCTATATCTATAATGACAGCAAGGGCGAGGACATCTCCGTTACGGAGATCCCCGAAGATATGAAGGACGATGCGGAGCTTTACCGCTCCGAACTGGTCGAAAAGATCGTCGAGTTCGATGACGACCTGATGGAGAAATATCTTGAGGGTGAAGAGGTCACGGTGCCCGAGCTGAAAGCAGCCCTGCGCAGGGGCGTTATCGAGAACAAAGGCGTTCCGGTGCTCTGCGGCAGTGCTCATCAGAACAAGGGTATTCAGAAACTGCTTGATGCGGTGGTTGAATATATGCCCGCTCCCACGGATGTCCCCGATATCCAGGGAACTGATATGGAAGGCAATGAGATCGTCCGTCATTCTTCTGATGATGAACCGTTCTCAGCACTGGTCTTTAAGATCGTGACAGATCCGTTTGTCGGAAGACTGGCATATTTCAGGGTTTATTCCGGTACGCTTGACGCCGGTTCCTATGTGCTCAATGCGACAAAAGGCAAGAAAGAGCGCGTGGGCCGTGTGCTTCAGATGCATGCCAATAAACGTCAGGAGCTTGATAAGGTTTACTCCGGCGATATCGCGGCAGCGATCGGATTTAAGTTCTCTTCCACAGGTGATACGATCTGTGATGAGAAAGCTCCGGTCATCTTAGAGTCGATGGAATTCCCGGAGCCGGTCATCGAGCTCGCGATCGAGCCCAAGACCAAGGCAGGCCAGGGAAAACTGGGAGAAGCACTCGCCAAGCTTGCGGAGGAAGATCCCACATTCAAGGCCCATACGGATTCCGAGACAGGCCAGACGATCATCGCCGGCATGGGAGAGCTCCATCTGGAGATCATCGTAGACCGTCTGCTCAGGGAATTCAATGTGGAAGCAAATGTAGGCGCCCCGCAGGTCGCTTACAAGGAGACCATCTCCAAGGCTTCCGATATCGACAGCAAGTATGCGAGGCAGTCCGGCGGACGCGGCCAGTACGGTCACTGCAAAGTCCGCTTCGAGCCCATGGATGCCAATGCGGAGCAGGTTTACCTGTTTGAGAACACCGTCGTCGGCGGTGCGATCCCGAAGGAATATATCCCCGCCGTGGACGCAGGTATACAGGATGCCATGAAAGCCGGTATTCTGGGCGGATATCCGGTGCTCGGCATCAAGGCAAACTGCTACGACGGCTCCTATCACGAGGTCGACTCCTCGGAACTGGCCTTCCATATCGCCGGTTCGATGGCATTCAAGGAAGCCATGAAAAAAGGAGATCCCGTGCTGCTTGAGCCGATCATGAAAGTCGAAGTGACCATGCCCGAGGAATACATGGGCGATGTCATCGGAGATATCAATTCGAGGAGAGGCCGCATCGAGGGAATGGACGATGTCGGCGGCGGCAGGATCGTGAAAGGGTTCGTGCCCCTGTCCGAAATGTTCGGCTATTCCACAGACTTAAGGTCCAAGACCCAGGGACGCGGAAACTACTCAATGTTCTTCGAACGGTATGAGCCGGTTCCGAAGAATATACAGGAAAAAGTACTGAGCAATCATTCCAGATAATGCTTAAAATATGGCTTGCAATTAATATTAGAATGAAATATAATGTTGCTTAGCCTATGTTTGAAAAATGAAGCCGCCAAGGCACATTTATTGAAGGAGGAAATACCAAATGGCAAAAGCGAAATTTGAGAGAACCAAACCGCACTGCAACATCGGTACCATCGGACACGTTGACCATGGTAAAACCACTCTGACTGCAGCCATCACCAAGACTCTGCACAACAGAAACAACACTGGTGAAGCAGTTGCTTTCGACATGATCGATAAGGCTCCCGAAGAGAGAGAACGTGGTATCACCATTTCTACCGCTCACGTAGAGTATGAGACCGATAAGAGACATTACGCACATGTGGACTGCCCCGGACATGCTGACTATGTCAAGAACATGATCACCGGTGCTGCTCAAATGGATGG
>JBGUOI010000282.1:0-6112 GCA_045118075.1 Porcincola sp.
CCGAGGATCGGAAACTGCAGGGGATCTTAAGCAACCTGAGCGTATCCGGAAATATCAATATCGCCCTGATGGACCGCAACTCAAACAGCCTTGGTGTTATTTCAACCAAAAAAGAAGCCATGGAGGCTGATAAAGGCATTGAAGAGTTCAAGATCAAGACACCTTCGCCGGACAAAAAGATCGTTGAGCTTTCGGGCGGAAACCAGCAGAAATGCATCGTTGCCAGAGGCGTTGGGACAAACCCGAAAGTCCTGATCCTGGATGAGCCGACAAAGGGTATCGATGTAGGAGCTAAATCAGAGTTCTACCAGATGATTTGTGAGTTTGCAAGACAGGGACTGGGCGTGATTCTGATCTCCTCGGAGATGCCCGAGGTCATCGGCCTGTCCGACAGGATCATCGTAATGAAATCCCTGAGGATCGTCGGAGAGGTAATGAGGGAAGAGGCAACCGAGGATAAGCTGCTGAGTCTTGGAATGATGGGGGAAGAGTGATATGGAAAACAGGAAGGAAAAAAAGGGCATACTGAGCATCATCGGCGGTGACAAGCTCATCCTGCTTGTTGCGATCGTGATCGTGTTTGTTCTGTTTACGGCTCTCAACAAAAACTATTTTTCATGGACGAACATCGTCAACCTGATGATCGCCGCCTCCCTGGTGGGACTGGTCGCCGTAGGACACACCTACCTGATCATCGCGGGTCAGAATGACCTTTCCCCGGGCTCGTTGGCAGCGTTTTGCGGAACACTGGCTGCACTGCTGCTTTCGAAGGGACTGCCGATCGTCCTGGCGATTCTGATCGTGCTGGCAGCCGGCGTCGCAGCGGGACTGTTCAACGCATGGATGGTCAACAGTATTAAACTGGAAGCATTTATTGCCACGCTGGTTACGCAGAATATCGTCCGAGGCTTTGCGTATATCATCTGTGACGGTAAACCGATCTCTATCAGCAACAAAGCATATCTTGCGATCGGTAAGACGCGTATCCTGACGATACCGCTTTCCGTATGGCTGATGATCCTGGCATTTGTCGTGTTCGGCTTCATCCTCTCGAGGACCCGTTTCGGACGCAGTGTTTATGCGATCGGCGGCAGCAAGGAAGCAGCAAGACTGGCCGGCCTTAATCCCCAGCGCATCATCACGACCTGCTTTATCATCATCGGCGTGCTTACGGCGATCGGCGGCATCGTTTTCTCATCGAGAATGAATTCCGGACAGCCGGCAGCGAACGTAAACCTTGAGTTCGATGCCATTACAGCCGTTATCCTGGGCGGCGTCTCATTCGCAGGCGGCGTAGGCGGCATGTTCGGTACCGTTCTTGGCGTTATCCTTATCCAGGCATTCAACACCGGCCTGATCATGGTCAATGTCTCCACCTTCTGGCAGTACGTAGCCAGAGGCGCGCTGCTTTTGTTCGCGCTGACTTCCGACTATATCCGTAAGCAGAGAAGAGAGAAGGAACTGCTCGAAGCGGCAATGAAGAATATCAAATAATGATGTCAGGACTCTGTAATATGAGTTTGACATAAAAGCGAAATGTAACTGTTGTGTAACTGTTTATCTTTTTTTGAGGAGGAAACAAAATGAAAAGAAAAATGATGAGTCTCGTGCTGGCAGCAGCAATGGTCGCCGGAATGGCTTCCATGACAGTCATGGCAGAAGAGGACCTGCTGGTCTACGGTATCTACAAAGCCGGTGATCAGACATGGTTCATCGACGAAGGCGAAGCGGCAAAGAACGCTGTGGAAGCCCTCGGCGGAGAATTCGTTTTTGTTGATGCGAAAATGAATCCCGAAGAGTATCTGAAAGCTGTTGACAATGCGGTTGCTAACCATGCTACCGGTATCGTGACCTGTATCCCGGACCAGACCCTTTCCCAGGCTGCTCTTGATGCTGCCGGTGATATCCCGATGGTCGCAGCCGATGATGCGCTGCAGGATGCAGACGGAAACAAGCTGGCTCCGTGGGTAGGCATCAATGCTTATGTGATCGGTGCTGCCAATGGTGAGTGGATCGCCAACTATGCAATCGAGAACGAGCTTCTTGACAAAGAAGACACCGGTCTCCTGATCATGACCATGGATACCGTTTCCAGCTGCGTACCGCGTGCTGAGGGCGAATTTGACAAGTTCACCGAGATGTGCCCGGATTTCCCGGAAGACCGTATCTTCTATGCTGACTATGACGGAACGACCGATAAGGGCAATACCGCTTCCGCAGCTGTATTCACAGCTCATCCCGAGATCAAGACCTGGCTCGTAACCGGTGCCAACGAAGAAGGAACCATCGGTGCCTGCCGTGCACTTGAGACCCAGGGCCTGGATGCTGATGCCTGCGTAGTCGGCCTTGGCGGATATATGGCAAAAGACGAGTGGAATGACAAGGGCGCTGACGGCACCTGCATGAAGGCTGCAGCTTACTTCTCATCCCTTCAGGTCGGCGAAGGCTCCATCAATGTCCTGATGCAGATGATCAACGGCGAAGAGCCCGACATGGAGACTGCTGTTGACGCTATCATCGTTACACCTGAAAACTACAAAGAAGTTATGGGCAAGGATGCTGAGTGATCATCACTGCAGCCTGATCGTGTCCCTGTAAGTGCCCGGGGTGACACCTTCCCATTTGCGGAAGGTTGAGCAGAAGGCACTCTCGGAAGAAAATCCGGATTGAAAAGCGATCTCCTTGATGGACATCTCACCGCTCTGAAGCAGGTACTTGGCAAAGCCGAGCCTGGTCGCGATCAGGAACCTGTGCGGTGTAAAGCCGGTCTCCGCTGTAAACAGCCTGGTAAAATAGTACGGGCTGAGCGAGACGTGGCCGGCAATGTCCTGAAGGGAGATCGCTTCTTTAAAGTGTTCGTTGATATAGGCCATTGCGTTTTCGATGACCTCCGAGCGGGAGATCTCACCCGGCATATCCGGGTGAACGGTGATCAGATCGGAAAGCATCGATGTGATATACCGGGACATGTCCGCTTCACGAATAGGAGCTTTATTGGCAAACAGGCGGTAGATCTTTTCGAGCGTATGAGTAAACGGATAGGAATTGGGCGGAGTGATGACATTGCCGCAGCTGTCCGTAGCCAGATGGTAGAACTGATCAGCCAGGGCTCCGTTAAAATGCAGCCAGGAGATGACCAGAGTCTGATCAGACAGGTTTCCGTATTCGTGCGGGAGACGGCAGTCCAAAAGAACGATCTTTCCTTCGGTAACGACCTGCCGTCTGCCGTTGTAAACAAACGTCAATTGTCCGGAGTCTATATGCATGAGCAGGTAATTGTCGTAGTTGGCCCGCCTGAGGTAATACCCCGGTTCATAGGTGAATTTACCCGTGATGACCGGATAAAGGTATACCTTTGCCGCGATCGTACTCGGCAGATAGACAAAATACTCGGATTTTGGGTTGACGAGGGGTTCTTTCGAATACATGACATATAGTCTCCTTTTTTTGTCGGAGCGGGATATTCCCGGTCCGTTTTTTTATTCTATCACAGGCGGGAGGGGCAGACAATCCGGAGGGAGGAACAACGCTTTTCAGGTTTTTTGCCTGATATTATTCATAGACTTCACAAAGCCGATGTTTTTATGTATAATAGGTCCAAAAGCAATTCCGAAATCGGATTCAGAGAGATTTGGATAGAAAAGGAGTTAAAACTGACATGGTGGTTCAAAAAGAAAGACAGGGTTCAACGGTGACCTTCAACGTTTCAGGGGAGCTGGATACACTCTCTGCACCCGAACTGGAAAAGGCAATGGCACCCGAACTGGATACAGCGGATAAAGTGGTGCTTGACCTCACTGATCTTCAGTACATTTCATCTTCAGGTATCAGGGTCCTGCTGGGCGCCCACAAGAAGCTGATGGGCCGCGGGGAGATGATCATCCTCAATCCGCATGCGGAGATCATGGAAGTATTTGAACTGACCGGCCTGGCGGATGTGTTTGACATCAGACAGGAATAACAGTTATGTCTTTTGATTCCTTGTGAATCGATCATTGAACAAAAAGAAGACCTGCAGGAGAGCAATGCTCCCGCAGGTCTTTTTCAGCTTTCAGGACATCTTTTTTTGGTTCTCTTGAATTTTAATATATTCCGGCTATAATTTATTGTGAGTAATTAATTAATTCAGGAGGGGTTATCTATGAAAAAAGTTATTGTAATGTTTGCGGCAGCGGCCATGCTGGCTGCGGTTTCACCTGTCTGCGCAGCTGAGATCACAACAGCTGACGGCGTTATGTCCATTACTACGCCGGGCGATGAATGGAAAGAAACAGTGGACCCGAATTACTGGTTCGTAGTTTCCGATGGTAAAAACACGATCACGGTCGACCACCTGAGCAACGGTGAAAATCTGCCGGCTGTGGACGTCGCAGGGCCGGAATACGGAGCAGTATACCAGGCATTTGTATCCACCAGGAATGAAGTATTTGTTGTGAAGGGACTGGCAGCTTCCCAGGAGGAGCTTGATAAAGTCATGCAGGCGATCGGGACGATCAAAGTCCTGAAATACGACACAAAGACGGCTATCCCGAAAGAATCGGAAGCAGCCCAGGCCAACCAGTTCGGCATCAGGCCGATCAACGCGACCTACTATGTGACGACAGAAGAGCTGAATGTCCGCAACGGCTGTTCCACAGATGAAGCAGCGATCGGCGCAGTACACTACGGCGAGGCGGTGACTGTAACAGGAGCTGTCACAAAGGACGGAGGAGATTATGGCTGGTTCCAGATCCAGTACAACGGAGGGCCGGCCTATGTTTCAGGCGGTTTCCTCTCTGAGACGGCTCCGGCAGTAAAGAGTACCGAAAAAGCAGAGACCGAAGCGGTTGAAAAAGTTCAGTGCGAGTATTGCGGCGAGTGGTTTTATGCCGGAAATGATTACAGGAACCATGTGATGGCGGCCCATCCGAATTCAAATTCGACCGAGGGCATGGAACAGTGCCAGTACTGCGGCGAGTGGTTTGTACCGGGAGATGCCTACAGGGAGCACCTGCTGTCTCATTCGATGGAAAATCTGTACGATGGTAAGGTACAGTGCGAGTACTGCGGTGAGTGGTTCAATGAAGGAAACGACTATCGGAATCATGTAATGGCGGCTCATACGAATTCCGAAAATGAAGGTAAGGTACAGTGCGAGTACTGCGGTGAGTGGTTCTTTGAAGGAAATGATTACAGGAACCACGTGATGGCGGCTCATAACGGACAGTAAGACAGACGGGAGTCGATTAAAAACTGATCTTAATCAGCCTGCGGGAGCAGGCTGATTTTGTTATATATTCAGTAGGAGTCAAACCGGTCTCCCTGCGGAAGATCCGGCAGAAATAGGCTGCGTCGTAGTACCCGCTCATCAGGGCGATCTCGTGAACGGGAAGATGGAGAGTGCTCTTCTGCTTCAATAATCGGGCCGCATACCGGATTCTGACGCTGCGAAGATATGCGTTGGGCGTCATTCCGGTGATCTGCTCAAAGCGGCGGCGGATGTGGTCTTTGCTGTACCCCGTGGCGACCAGCGCGTCTGTCACCTGGAATTCCGGATCGTTGTAGGATGTGGTGATGGTGTGAATCAGCGCACTGACGACGGGATCAGGCGATGTAACTTTCCGATATTCCTCGATTAAGTGAAGAAGGGCGTCAAACAGCGTTTCTGTCACAATACCTGCGCCTCCCTGGGTGAGATAGCGTGAAAGCAGGATGGACATGAGACTTTCAGCGGTGCGGTTTGAATCGTCCGTCAGTACGATCGGCCTGCTTACGGATTTATCCATACGAAGAAGTGCGTCCGTGTGCAGGTAGATGTCCCGGAAACCTTCCGTGGACTGTTTGCTGTGCGGCGTATTCGGGGGTATGATATGAATAGTTCCGGGCGAGAATGGGTATTTGGCATCACCGATCACGGCTGTTCCGCAGCCCTCGGTATTCAGGATGATCTCATGGCAGTCATGGCTGTGCTCGGCAAAACAGGTAAATGAAGTCGGCGATGCGCCAACGAGCAGAAGTTCCATAAATACACCTCCCAATAAATGCAGGTAGTGTCAAGTTCACTACCTGTTTTTAGTTCATAAACCTTGATTTTATGGGAGATTCAAATAAAAAGAGCATTGACCTCCCTTTT
>JBGUOI010000283.1:0-3172 GCA_045118075.1 Porcincola sp.
TACTCCGGGTAGCGATCATCGATTTCGCGCATGGCCGTCTGCCACCCCTTTCCTATGTATCTCTCGAAACAGGCGAGGACTCTATCACGCTAAATTGATTATAATGCATATCGGTGGATTGTTCAATCGTTTTTTGACACATAGGCGATGAATGTCTAAAAATGCGCAGGATGAGAAAACCGGGAGAACGGCCGGCCGCACGGATCCCGCCCCATGAAGAAAACTCCCGGGGGCGACCGCAGAAAACGGAGGGGAACCAGAGAAAGCACAGTTGCTTTTGCTGATCAATCGATCATTTGTCCAGGATCCTTCCGCTTCGATCCAGCCAGTTGGAGCGGCGGAAGTAGAGCAGCATCATGATGCTGGTGAGTGTCCAGGAGCATACATAGGTCAAGCAGAGCACAGGGAGCGTGTGGAGGATCTGGAAAATCGTGACGACCCACAGAACACGAAAGGCGCAAATGCCCAGACCGATGATAACGACCGGGCGAACCGCATCACCGGAGCCGCGCAAGACCGCGGACAGGACCTCGATCAGCGTCCAGGTAAAGTAAAAGGGGACGAAGTACAGAATCATCTCCCATGTGGTGGAGATAACGGCCGGGTCCTCCGTCAACAGGTGCAGGAGGGGGTTTGCCGCGAGCAGGATAAGTCCGCTGAGCCCAATGGTGATGCCGAAGTGAAGGAAGAGACCCTGTTTCACACAGAGCTTGACCCGGTCTTCTTTCTTTGCGCCCAGATTCTGGCCGACAAAGCTGGTGATCGCAGCACCCAAAGCATTGCTCACCGCCCAAAAGATGCCGTCGATTTTCGAGGTCATAGCCCAGGAGGCGACGACGACCGTGCCGAGAGAGTTGACACCGATCTGCACGATCACATTGGAGATGCCATACATGGTGTTCTGCAGACCGGAAGGGATCCCGAGCCGAAACATGTTGGAGAGATAGACGCCCCTGAGCTTCATCTCCCGGAAACTCAGCCGGTAGGGCTCGCTGGTCCGCATCAGCTTCCACGTGAGCAGGAACATATTGACCACTTGAGCGATAACCGTAGCGACGGCAACTCCCGCGACGCCCCAGCGGAATAAGACGACAAACACAACGTCAAGGATAATGTTTGTCACACAGCCGATCACCATAAAGACGAAAGGACTGAAGGAATCGCCGACAGAGCGGAGCATGTTCGACTCAATATTCAGAACCAAAACAAAAGGTACGCCGAGAAAATAGATTCGGAGATACAGCGCCGAGAAACGCAGCGTATCTTCCGGGGTCCGGAGCAGACGAAGCATCGCGGGGGCGGTGATGAAGCCCAGAGCCATCAGGAAAACGCCCATCAGTGCAAAGACCGCGACTGCGTTTCCGGCCGCGATCCGCACATCTTCCCTGCGTCCCGCGCCGTAGATCTGGGCTATCACGACGGAGGCGCCGGCTGTGACAGCGACAAAGAAACCGATGAGAACATTGATGATCATAGCGGAACTGCCGCCTACGGCTGCGAGGGCGATCGTTCCGGCAAAGCGGCCAACGATCAGTCCGTCGACCGCGTTATACAGCTGTTGGATGCAGGTGCCGGCGGCAATGGGGAGGAAAAACACCACAAGGCGCTTCCAGACGACGCCGGAGGTAAGATCTTTATGTTCGCTCTGTGTTTTCATGCTTTCTCATCCTCGGGCGCGATGGCGGAAGCGGTTTTCTCATCCCGCGCCTCAAACCAGCGCATGGCAAAATCTGCTACGGCGGATGTCAGCGGCTTGATGTCCCAGCCGGTGGCGTTTACGGTAAGGTCGAACATGCTGCTGTCACTGCGGCGTTTTCCGGTCAGGACTTCTCTGGTCCGGCTTCTGCTTTTGTCGATCTGGCGGATGTTGCGAAGGATCTCCTTTTCCGTCAGTCGTTCGGAGCGGGGGCGCTTCAGCTCATAGACCATGCATCGTTTCAGCCTGGCCTGAAGATCGGCGCAGACATATACGCGGAAAGGGTGATGCTCCTGCAGAATGACGTCTGCATCCCGGCCGACTATGATGCAGTCATTGCCGGCTTCCGCGATATTCTGAATGATTTCACGCTGCCGCAGGAGGAGCCGGGTGCGCATACCGTGGTCGAAGCCCAATTGCGCGAAGCTGTTGCGGTATGTCAGCTGCACGTTGTGCCAGCCATGGTGGCTCAGGGTCTCCCGCACATGTTCCGGACTCATTCCCTGATCCTCCGCGAGGGCCTCAATGATCTCTTTATCATAATAGTCCCAGCCGAGAAGGTCCGCGAGCCGTTTGCCGAGTTCACGCCCTCCGCTGCCAAACTGTCTGCTGACTGTGATGATTCGCATGTTGTTGACCTGCCTTTCGGATATTTCTATCAAATCTGAAATCTATCCCATTGTGTAGAATTGCTGCCTGCGCTGTGCCAAACGGTGTCCGCTTCTGCAAGTTAAAATCTTCCGTGCGGTTAAACAAAGCCTAAAAACCATAAAAAAACACAAAGAAAAGGGTACGTTCCAAGCGACAAACGGGAATCTGTCATGTTGTGCAGAATGAAAGCACGGTCTCAGTGTCGTTTAAGCGGGTCACTTTGGGGAAGTATTGTTCAGTTGCCTTGTTCCACAGCGTTTTTGCAGCGATGTTCTTTTCATTGTATTTGATTTCCCAACAGCCTTTGAACCGTTCAAATATCATTTCCGCTGCTTTTTCCGCAAGATGTTTTCTCCGATACACTGGAAAAACTGTAAATTCTGCCAGCACATAATCCGGCTTCTCGTTCAGATTGGAATATGGGTGGATCATGGCAAAACCCACAAGTACTTGCTTCTCGTCAAACAAAAAGAACGCTTTGCGCTTCGGGTCCGTGAAGTAGGCATCAAAATATCCATAATTCAGGTTGCCCAGCGTATCCATCTCGTCATCATAGAAGTTTGTCATCTCATACAGATACTTTTGATTGATATTCCACAAGAGCTCCCTGTCTTGAGGTTTAACGGCGAACACCTTCATTCCTTTCGTCCTCTCAAAACCCGATCTATCGAGCTGAGTATACCATACGCCGGCAGTGATAACAACAAGAAGCCACTTTTGTCTACCGAACAAAAGTAGCTTCTTTTATGGCTTAGTACTCATATTTTGATAGAAAAATGCACCCAAGAAAAAGACTCGGGTGCATTTTAGATTTTTCAGGGTGCA
>JBGUOI010000284.1:0-4162 GCA_045118075.1 Porcincola sp.
ATCCTTATCTCCAGATGTTTCCATATGATGCACGGTGGACGACGATTGTCTCGAAGAATCTGCAAGATCATTTTCAGGTGCTTGCGGAAGGGATGAACGGCAGGACGCTTCCGGCTCCGCCATATGAGCAGTCATACCTGATAAAGCTGATCAGCCTGTCGGAGGGTGACGGCATCCTCAGCACAATGCTCGGGACAAATGATATCCTGCTGACAACGCACCCGGATGCGGATATACCGGTCCGGAAGATGGAGCAGTATATCACGTTCCTGAAAAGGAACCTGGATCGTTCTCAGATCCTGATCATCGCCCCGCCATTGATCGGCGGCGGGGATATTGGGGATCCCCTGCTGGAGAAGTATCATAAAGAGAGCAGAAGGATGAACGACCGCTTTCGGGAAATCGCGTCGCAGCAGGGAGTGATGTTTACGGATGCATCGGAATGGGGAATTGATCTGGGATATGATCAGGTGCATTTTTCTGCAGAAGGCCACAGGACATTTGCCGGGAAAATGACAGAGCTGATTCGGGAGATCCGGTAGGCGTGAAACAGATAAAAGCCACAAACATGGAAGATGAAGTCGAAAATGAAGAAGCCAGGTGGCAACCTGTTTGCCGCTACGGTATGTCTGCACCGTCGTTTCGGTACATCTATACCGTCGCTTCGGTACGTTCGAACCGTCGAGATGGCGGTATAAAAGCACCGGGACCAACGGTGGAAAAGAACCGAGAGCTACGGTACAGATGCACCGTTCATACCTGTCAGGAGGGCTTCAATAAACGGACAGACAGAAAAAACGCAGGCTTGCAATATTTCTGTATTATTTTTCCTGCTAATTTAGGGGGAATCCAATTTTACTTGTAAGGGGTCCAATTTAATAATATGGCCCGGCAAATGTGATCAAGTCTTTCTGAATCAGAAATATCGAACGGAACTTCCCTCTTCTGCATGCGCAATAGCCCAAAATAGAACATGATGATCAGTGCAGCCCTGCGTTTTTATTCTGATCGTATCAGGCGGATTTAGAGAGAGAGCATGCTACAAAAACGCATAAAACTGGAACCTCATTGGTGCAGGTGCGCCGAGATCAGAGTTCTGCCAAAGATAGATCTGCGCACCCACATCACAGATTATATTCTGGCCCTCTGAATGCAGGGAACTGTATATCCAGGCGCGTAAGCAACAAGTTTTGTCATTCATGTAGGCGCTCCTCTGAATCAAGATCTGCGCATTCCGGGCATGGCTGGGAATATCAGGGCTGATGATTATGGGGAGATTCGATGATTATGAGGGTATCGGATTTCGGGTTATCACGAGACATTCTGGGTTTCCCACATATAGAATATACATTTAAGAAGCGATATTGATAAGCGAGCTGGCGAAGCCGATGGAGAATACAAATTGAACTATGGATTTAATGACAAGGTTTTGTAGCTATGGTATCATTCGGGATACAAAACAAATATCTGATTTCAGATTGTATCAATCTGGGTTGTATGAAGGGGTTGTATGCAGAGAAACATAGCAAACAGAAAAGCAAAGAAGAGAATGGATTACATATTCAAAACGGAATTAGTTGAGTACTACAGAAATGAGCTGATTGTTGGAGAATTCGATGCCTGGGATGATTATCACAGTGCAAAGGACGGAAGATTCGAGCGCGGGACAGCATTGTTAGAGCTTGGCTGGTGTGATATCGAATTGAACATTAATAGTGCCGCTGATGACCATGGCGGATATATCAATAAAACCGTTCCGGCGTATTTCATATGTGTAAAAGGGAAGACAGAAGAGGGGGATGAGAATTGGAGCCCTTCCGGATATATCGATGACTTCGGATATGAAGTAAATGTTGATTGGTCAGCCGACAATTGGAAAGAGCTGCTGGAGAAAGATATGTTTGAGAATTTGATGAAGGCAGTGAAAAGATTTGATATTAAAATAGATGAACCGAACTGGAAAGGCGAAAACCATGCCTTTGATGTGTTTGACAGGTTTATGGAACTGGCGAATCATAAGACTTGCAGATCTCAAATTGACCAAAATTGAGCTACTGGTTCAATGACAAGGAATATGAGAAGTATTGGGCTGCTTCTGTTGTATAAAAACGGATATAGTGTGGGAAAGTATGCTATGTGGTCAGACTACAAAGCTTGCTTAATACCTACTGTCCGTATAAAAATCGCGATTCGATCGAAAGCTGCAGCGGACTGTTTCTGTGCAGACTGAAAGACGTACAAATAGAACCTTGAGGAGAGATTTTTATGGAAAACACATGGCCTTGGGACAACACCGCCGTTGACTATACGCTTCTTGAAAAAGTGAATCCTGTGTTCAATACAGCCAAGATGACGCTGTTTCAGTTGGCCGCAAACGGCGACAAGGATGCGGCAACACTCGCGAAGAGCATGGGGCTTACACTGGAGGCTACACAAAATAGTGCCAACACGAAAGCATCGCAGGAGCAGGTGCTGGGCGGCACGATCATGCTGGAATGCCGTTACCGCACAATGGCATGTCTGGCGGAGGAATCCGGCTATACGCCGGTGGATATGCCCTGCGGCTATACACCGCGGGCAATTGCCTTTGCAAGGAAGGGCTTGCGCTATTACGGCCTGGATCTTCCGGTGGTCATTCGGGAAGCATCGGAGATAATCCGTGCGCTGGTCCCGGCGGAGCAGAGGGAGCTTGTCCGCTTCCGGGAGGTGGACGCGACCAACTATGCCTCGCTGGAAAAGGCGCTCGAGGACATCGATGGGCCTGTCTGTATCACCACCGAGGGCCTGCTGATGTACTTTACCGATTCGGAGGCCGAGGCGCTGTGCGACAATATCCGCCGTATCTTGGAGAAGAAGGGCGGCTGCTGGTACCTGGCTGACATCGAATGTTCGCTGCAGTATATTATCGTCATGCGTGCGCTGGTGGGGGAGCGCTTCATGGAAATCATGAAGAATGCGACGCAGCAGACAAAGGACAAGTCCGACGTGGAAATCGGAAAGAACGCGCTGATTGCCTCTCCTGTGGATATGGAGGGCAGTATCAGGAAAGCGATGGCTTTTCTTGCAAAGCACGGTTTGAAGGCTGAGCGTGTGAATGTCGGCGAAAACATGCCGAAGCTGGACGCCCTGGAGAGAGTCACCCCTGAACAGGCCGCCGCGGTACGTGAGGGCATGAAGCATTGCGCTTTCTGGAAAATCACCTCAAGCGGGGCAGCGGTGGCGCTTCCTTCCACGGAAACGAAGGAATTTCATGCCGACGCCTCCATTCAGTCAGGAACGCTTTCCCTGACGCTGACGGGGCGGCTTGATACGATCTCCGCGCCGAGTCTGCTGTCTTTCTTTGAAAAGACAAAAGCCGAGCAGGCACTGCATGCCGTGGAGGTGGATTGCAGCCGTCTCGAATACATCTCTTCTGCTGGTCTGCGCGTGCTGCTGATCATGCACAAGGCCTGCACGGATGGGGTTTCACTTTACGGTGAAACCGATGCCGTAGGAGAAATACTGGAACAGACCGGCTTTGATTCCATTTTACACAGATAAGCTCATGAATATAAAACCGATCCATCTTAGCTGATCTGATCTGGAGGACATATCCTATCGCGCGATGATGGGTGAATTCATCATCTACTATCACGGGAAAATTGTCGGCGGCATTTACGATGACCGTTTTCTTGTGAAGCTGACAAAGACCGCGATAGCACTGATGCCGGATGCGGAAATGGAACTGCCGTATGAAGGCGCAAAGGAAATGCTGCTCGTGGATAACGTTGAGAGCAGAGAATTCCTGCGAGAATTGCTGGATGCGATGTATCCTAAGTTGTCGGAATCGAAGAAGAGAAAGAAGTAAGAGCAAAGCCCCCACAACCGATTAAGGCAGTGGGGGACTGCTTTTGCGTTTTAGATAAGTGAAGAATTCGGTAAAAATTTAAAATATAGGGAGAGCGAAATGATTACAATAGACAGACCGATATACTTGAAAAAGTTGATATCCAAAATGGATAATGGCATGATCAAAGTTATTACAGGTGTCAGACGCTGCGGCAAATCATTTTTGCTGTTCGATCTTTTTTAGCCTATACAACTGCGACAAGAAGACAGTTGTTATAATGACTATTATCGATTTGCAAAGAACACATAGCTCATACTTATGAGGGATTCACGA
>JBGUOI010000285.1:0-22667 GCA_045118075.1 Porcincola sp.
GCAGACAAGGCATAGGGTCATAATTGTCGGCGTCCGTGATGATATCGATGCTAAATTCAAAGTCCCATCACCTGAGATGTTTAAAAATGCTGACATCTCAGCAAGGACGGCTTTAGCTAACATCCCCGCAGACGCGACAGGCAACGAGAGGCGCAAATTATCTGATACGGTTCTTAGGCGGTTGTCATACATCCTCCCAGGGGAGAATGTTTGGCAAGCTGAAGAGCGTCTTGGAGATGCTTTTCCTGAAGAATTGAAGATCCACACTAGGACAAAGATAAGCCAGATCTATCGTAAGCTTGACCCTGAACAACCCTCATACACGATGACGGGCTCGGGCGGTGGCGGAACATTCGGCTATCACTGGACGGATCGAGAGCTGACTAACAGAGAGCGAGCACGGATCCAGACCTTCCCTGATACGTTCGATTTTGTAGGAAAATACAGCTCTGTTCGAAAGCAGATCGGGATGGCGGTTCCGTGTAAGCTGGCTGAGGTTGTCGCAACGGCGGTTTTAAATTCTTTTGCTGGTATCGATTACCCGAGCATTGAGGCTAACTTAGAGGTATAAAAAATGTTTATGGGCTCCGATCTGTATGATACGGATTTTGATAAATATGTTTTATATAAACCAGCCAGGCTTTCTAATCATTTGAGGATCGTGACGGCCTTCACAGACATAGAGCGGATATCTACGCACATGATCCAGCTCCAGGAAGGCATGAAGCGCGGGGATTATAAGCCGCAGCAGACGGTGGATATTATCCTGGGGATGACCAAGAGCAGCCTGACACAAAAGAAACATGATGACATCTGCCGCCTCCTCCGATTCTTGAAGGATGCGAAAGGAATGCCTAAGATCTCTTGTCGCTACATTTCAGAAGGAAAAGAGGTTCATTCCAAGCTTTATGTATGGACGGCAAAGGAAGAAGAAAGGGAGGTTCCAAAGATCGCCTTCTGTGGCTCCCTGAACTATACGATGAACGCCTTCTATAAAAGAAGGGAGCTTGTCAGCAAGTGCGAGCCGTTTGGGGCGTTCATGTATTTTGAAAATCTGCTTCCTTATACTATAGACTGTTTCGATCCGCTGGCTGGAGAAAAGCTGAAGAATGTTCAGAACGCTGCTGCAGCAGAAGAGCCCGATCCAGTTGAAGAGGATTATTCCTATTATGACAAACAGGAACCGATCGACATCCTGAACGTTTCGCTCCTCCGAGCTGACGGCTCTGATACGGGCTATGGCTCCGGTATAAATTGGGGCATCCGACCAAACGGGACAAAGAGGGACACAAACCAGGCTTATATTCCGTATAACCGTCATGATAAAAAGCCTGGCTTCTTCCCAGACAGGATAAATTCTGATGACAAGAACTGCCCGATGTTCCGCGTCATTACCAAGGATTTCGGATCGTTCCATATGAGGATGGCGCAGCAGGGGAATAAAGGTCTTCACAGCGTAGAGAGCAACGCGATCCTTGGAGAGTGGATCCGAAAGCGGCTGAAAGCGCCGTCTGGTGGATATATCACAAAGCGGATGCTCGACTTATACGGTAGAAGCTATGTGACATTCAGGAAATACGCTGATGGAACATATCTCTTGGATTTCTAAGCATAAGAAAAGGCCTCTGATGAGGCCTCTTTTTTTTACAGGTTCCGCTTTCGCGGCCTGATTAGTATGAGTTTCTTTGAGTCTTCCTCCGCGGCCTTGATGGCTCGTTTTAGCGAGGTGTAGACGTTCAATCCGATATTATCCTTGAACAGATAAAAGACTCTGTTCTCAGCTGATTGTCCGATGAAGTATTGACCACTCCAAGCATACTGGCAATCTCCTAACATTCTCTTAGTCCATTTCATAATTTAACTCTCCTTTCTGCCTCTGTTATTAACTACATCTTTAATATGTCTGGGGAGGCAAAACTCCAAAAATGGATTTTCTAATGCCACATATTCAATAAGCAACTTTCAAAATGGTAACTTTCAAAACCCCTTTGGGAGAATTCCTCTTTAAAGCAGGAACGACTAAAAAGGCAAAAAATTATAGAAAAACATTGTTTTTAGGGGGTAAATGGGTAATAAGTTTCAATTTTCTAAACTTCTGCTATCGTATAAGTTTCGTTTCATTCATTTTTCTACTTTTCAATCTTAGAAGTTACCACATTCTTATAATCCCATTTCTTCCCATTTCTTCCCATCCCTTCCCATTCTCCCATGCCATACTATCCATATTTTCCAAACCTTATCCTTATGAAGGATGTTCCCATTTATTCCTATTCATATTCTTTTCTTTATTGATTGTTCCCATTTCTTCCTATTGAATTCATTTTTATGATGGCATTCATTTGAATTCATTTCCATTCTGTTTGTTCCCATTTCTTCCCATTCCTTTCAATCTGTTTGATCCGATTCCTCTTTATTCCCCATCTGTTTCGGTGTGTTCTGTTTGAAGGATACAGGTATTGGAACCAATTGGAATAAATGGAAAGGAAAGGGAGAAGTTGGAAGAAGATGGAAGAAAAGGGAAAGGAAGGAATACAGGATCAAACAGGAAGAAAAAGGAAGAATAGCAGTATTGAAATAATGAAATGAAAATAATTGCAGTATTGCAATAATCACAGGAATAATTGCATAGGTGAAATTATCTGATAATTTCAGTATTGCAATAATTCGATAAAAATAATTGCAGTATTGCAATAGGGTATAGCAAGGGCGAAATAATCGAGATGAAATTGTTGCAAAGGTGAAATTATCTGACAATTTGAGTTTATATGAAAACAAGAAAAATCTGTTCCGGAAAGTTTGACTCTAAAAAAATTATATGGTATATACAAAGTGTAGACAAGGAACAGCAATAAGAGAACAGAAAGGAGGTAAAAAATTGAGCGAACAGGAAAAATTTTCGCTCCAGGTAGAAGACGCAGCAAGAGAAGCTGGAATAACACGATATCAGCAGGTGGATAAGTTCCAGCGGTTATTTTTATTTTACAGATCGGAAATGATGGCCTGGTATGGATGTGAAAAGGAGTTGGAGGATATCAACCCGAGGATGCTTAAAATCTTGGGCGATTTCAGGGAACACCTGATGAAACATTTGGGATACCCGCCACACATAGCGACTGAGATTGTTTTAAAAAGGATGAAGAAGCTTTGGTCGGCACGGCAGGAGGGATATTCAAAGATAACACTGGACATCCTGAAAGAAGAGTTTGCGAAATGGTCGCAGGATGGCAATGAACCGTTTAATGCGATGTGGATAGGAGGAGGAACAGAATGGGAAGAGTCAGAGGAATGAGCAGAAGAAAGCCGCAGGAAATTGATTGCTGGGTTGAGCCAACGATAGAGATGGTAGAGGAAGAGCTGGACGAAGAGGAAGCTTTCTTCCGTGAGTTCTCAGAGCTGATGCCCGACGCGCAGGTGGAGGTTTTGAAGGATAAATATTATAATGAAGGCTTCAGGGATCCAGACGGAATATTGGAGGCGCTGTTAGAACACCTGGGCAATTACTACGAACAGCTGGAAGCTTTCGCTCCCGCCTGGGTCATTGAAGGAATACTTCCTATATATGATGTGCTGGGGAAATTTATTTTGTATTTGTATAACCCCACCAGATAAAAACGCTTACAAGTTATACATTTCTCCTTTCTCAGAAAGAGCCGCCCGCTTCAGCGGCTTTTTCTGATTCTTAAGAGAATTCTGTCCGATGTCCCTGAAGGTTCATCGGTCAGAAACACTTGTTTATGACACACGGAGACATGGGACGGAAAAACGGGGGAAACGGGCGGAAAAATGAGTCATAAAACGCTTCAAAAACAAAACAGGAAAAGAATGGTTTTTGACCAAGGAGGGCGGTTATGCTGATAGGATATGCGAGGGTTAGCACCGAGGGACAGAGGCTTGATCGGCAGATTGATCAACTGGTAGAGGCGGGCGTTGATCCGCGCTGTATTTACTCGGAACAAGTATCGGGAACGAAGAGGAACAGACCTGAGCTGAACAAGATGCTGGACGATCTGAGAGAGGGCGACGTCGTTTTGATCCCTGACCTAACCAGGTTGTCCAGATCCACAAAAGACCTTTTGGAGATCATAGGAAGGATTTCAGAGAAGGGAGCAGCAGTCCGATCGTTGAAGGATAGTTGGTTAGACACTACGAACAAGAATCCATACGGGCAGTTTCTCCTGGTCGTCATGGCGGGGTTGTCTCAGCTGGAAAGAGACCTGACTTGTCAGCGAGTCAAAGAAGGTTTGGCGGCAGCACGGGCGCGCGGCAGGGTAGGAGGCAGACCATCTAAGCAGCAGGAGCACGCGGAGGCGGTAAAGGCGATGTCATCTTGTGGGATGAAGATCGTTGATATCATGAAGACAACAGGGCTTAGTCGCTCAACAATACAGCGCATTTTGAGGGAGTGAAAAAAAGATTCGTAAAAATTTGATTTCGGAATTTCAAGGTGCTATGATGACCATGTAACGAAGTCAACTCCACCAAAGAAAGGAGATATACGATATATGGCAAAAAAGAATAAATATAAGATGACCCCCATGCCCGGGTTGGACATGGAGAAGATGAGGAGGTTCTACCTTGGAGACTCCTCGACCGATGAGTGGGATGAAGAGTTTAGAAAGTTCGCCCGAATGGACGCGGAAGAAAACAGGAAGAGGAGGGAAAAGGAAAATGAGCGGCAATGACCGCTCTTTTTTTTTGCCTGAAAATGATTTTTTCATATAAACTCTGATCGATCGCCCAGAGATTCAACATGTTCTCTACAAATCCAAAAACAAAGGAGATGTAGAGATGAGGAAAACGATAGAGGCCATCGAGGCAAGACTCCAGGCGGACTTGACAAAGGCATCTGCCGCGGGCGATTATAAAGAGGCAAGCGTCATCATCGGCAAGATAGCTGAGATGAAAGAGAGATATAGGATACTAGAAGAAATTCACAAGAGCCCGATTTACCAGGAGGAGGGAAAGTGGCGGTCTCGGGTTAAGATGCCAGACGGCAAGACCAAGCGCTTCACGCGCAAGACACGCGAGGAGCTGTTAGAGGCGTTGTTGGAGCATTACGAGCTGACCATCCTGGCACCGACATTCAGGCAGCTCTTTGATGTCTGGATCGAGAACAAGGCAAGATTCTTGAAAAAGGACACCGTTTCGAAATACAAACGGACCTTTAAAAGATGCTTTGCGAAAGATGAATTCGCCGACCTGAAAGTCAAGGACATCACGAAATACGACATCTGGAAGTATTGTAAGAGGGTTATCCAGGAGAAACAGCTCCCCGTTAAAGCATATTCAGATGTTAAGATTATCCTTCGAGGCGTCCTGGATGACGCGGAGGTCAATGGTCAAACGCAAGTAAGCGTTGAAGACGCGCTGAGAACTCTGAGGATTGATCAGAAAGCGTTTGCGAAACCTGGGGCAAAGAGGAAGGTCAACACGGGCGGACCCTTCACGACAGATGAGCTTCAGCGGATGAAAGCTGTTGCGATGGATAACCCCGATAACATTAAATATTGGGGGCTGTATCTGCTGAGCCAGCTCGGTATCAGGATCGGTGAGCTGGTTGCCTTAAAGAATGAGAACGTCCACCTGGATGAGTCTTATCTGGAGATTAACGCAACGGAAATCAGCTATGATATCGAAGATGAGGAAAATCCTGAAAAGCTTCATAGGATTTTTGAGATCCAGGAAGACGCGAAAACGGAGAGCGGACTTCGTGATGTGGTTTTATCCGAGGAAGCGAAAGAGACGATCAGAAAAATCAGGGCGATCAATCCTGATGGCGAATATTTGCTGATGGGTAAGAACGGCTGGTTTAAGACCAAGAAGATGAGGGAGACGCTGGCTGAGTTTTGCGAGAAGGCAGGTGTCGAGTATCGGCCGCCTAAGACCATGAGAAGCACATGCTCTTCCAGGATGAAGAACGCGGGCGTTCCCGATCTGGTAATTCGGCAGCAGATGGGCTGGAGCACAATGCAATCGGCTGAGCCTTATCTCAAAGATTGTATGACGATAGCCGAAAAGAAGAAACATATTGACTGTGCGATTAACTATTAACTTTGTCCCCTGATTTGTCCCCTGGACGGATTTCGGGGAAAAGCAAAACCTCGGAAAACCCTTTATTTATGGGCTTTCCGAGGCATTAGAGAGAGCAGGGGATGAGAGAATCGAACTCCCACCAAAGGTTTTGGAGACCCCTATCATACCATTTGACCAATCCCCTGTGTGAAAAGGTTCACCACAATTTTATATCACAGTGGGCGTGAACTTGTCAATGTTTAATGTGAGAGAAGTGGAGCGGGCATCTATCTGGCGGAAAAGCCGGAAACCCTTCGCCTGCGGAACTTGCTTAATTAGTTCCGCAGGCATCTACTTTTCGCAAATTACGGTGCCCCTTCGCCGGCAAAACTTGCTTAGTTTAGGTCCGCAGGCGTCTACTTTTCGCATATTCCGGCGCCCCTTCGCCAGCAAGACTTGATTGAACGAGTGGACAGGCATCTACTTTTTCCAGGCGGTAAAAACCCTTCGCTGCCCGCATAAAATAAGGAAATTTAGTGGGCATCTACTTTTCACGAAAAATGAAAACCCTTCGCCGCCTGCCTGATAAAAGGTGTTTTTGCGGGCATCTACTTTTTTCAAAAGTCGAAAACCCTTCGCCGCGGGGTCAAAATCGGGTGAAGTCAGGCCTAACCCTTCGCCGCGGGGCCGAAATCGCACCCGAAGTCGAAGCTGAGGTCAAGCCGCCTACGAAACTTGTTCGTAATTTTATCTGTTCTTTTTCTCTTTTCTGGTATACAATGGGACCGTCGGAATTTTCCGGTGCCTTTTTACGGCAGCCCGGCCGGCATTAAATTGGTCTTTTACAGGAGTTCTAACCATGAGTCCTTTTGATATACTGACACTTTTCGGCGGCCTTGCCATGTTCCTTTACGGCATGCGCCTGATGGGAGACGGCTTGAAGCAGAGTTCCTCCGGGACGCTCAAGCTGGTGATGGAGAAGGTGACCAACAATCCGGTGAAGGCGTTTCTGTTGGGGTTGGTGGTGACCGCGCTCATCCAGTCGTCCACGGCGACAATCGTGATCACTTCCGGTCTGGTGGCGGCAGGTGTGCTTTCGCTGCATCAGTCGCTCGGCATCATTATCGGCGCAAATGTGGGAACCACGGTCACCGGTCAGATCATCCGTCTGCTGGATATCGATTCTTCCTCAGCGGCATGGCTGCAGATCTTAAAGCCGTCCACGCTGGCGCCGGTAGCGCTGATCATCGGTATTATCTTTATCATGGGGGCGAAATTCCGGAACGCCAAAACGTACGGAAATATCGCGATCGGTTTCGGTATCCTGTTCTCCGGACTGATGAATATGACAGCGGCTGTCAGCGCGCTGACGGAGTCCGGTGTTTTAGAGTCGCTCCTTCGAGGGCTCGGTGACAACCACCTGGTCGGATACCTGACCGGTGCGGGCGTTGCCTTCGTACTGCAGAGTTCTTCGGCTACGATCGGTATCCTGCAGGCGTTCTCGGCATCGGGACTGCTTACGTTCAAGGCGGTCTACCCGGTGATTGTCGGTGTCTACCTGGGCGACTGCGTAACGACTGCTATTGTCTGTTCCATCGGCCAGAAGGCGGAAGCCCGCCGGGTCGGTATTGTAAATATTCTGTATAACCTGGGCAAATCCGCAGCCGTACTGATCGTCGTGGAGATTCTGCACCGCGTCGGCGTGCTTAACGGAATCTGGGATATGGTCGTCAATTCCGGAAGCATCGCCAATGCGAATACGATCTTCAACTTAAGCTGCGCCGTCCTTCTGTTCCCGCTGCTGGGTGTCTTTGAGAACGCCAGCCGGAAGATCGTGAAGGATGAGCCCGTACCCGAAAATCCGTATAAGGACAAGCTGGACGCTTTGAACCCGGCCTTCTTCAGAACCCCGGCGCTGGCGCTCAACAGCTGCTACGACCTGCTGCTGACACAGTTTAGGGCAGCGCGCAACAACGTGACGAAGGCGCTCGGACAGCTTGAAAAGTACGATGATAAAGTAAGAGTCGTGATCGAGTCCGAGGAAGATAACATCGACCTGATGACCGACGCGGCGAGCAAGTACATGGTACAGCTGCTGCCTTTTCTTACAGAGCCTTACCAGGTTCAGATCTTTGACCAGTATTACCGTGTGGTGACGGATTTTGAGCGTCTGGGCGATCATGCCCTGAATATCTCGGACGGCGCCAAATGGATGGATGAGGAAAAGGTGGCTTATTCGGCTGCGGCTTTCAGGGAACTGAATGTGGTCAGAGGACTGCTCGACCAGATCTTTGAATATACCGAGAAATCGTTCCGGTTCAGGGACACCGAGGCGGCCTATCAGGTAGAGCCTTTGGTGGATGTGGCCGCTGAGCTGCTCGATCAGATGAAAATGAACCATCTCCAGAGGATGGTATCCGGCGAATGCAGCGCTTATGCGGATGCCAGCTTCATGAACCTGCTGACCGACTTAAAGCGCATCGCAAGTGTCTGCTGCAACGTGGGTGAGGCGACCCTGATCAGGGTCTTCCCGCAGATCGCGGAGCAGGAGCATTCCTATTTTGCCGAGCTGCGTTCCGGCAACAATGCAGTGTTCAACAAGGCTTACAAAGAAGCCCACGATCATTATGCTTCCCTGATGGAGGAAGCAGGGAAAGAAGAGCCTTCTAAAGAGGAGACCGCCAATGGGCAAGAAGTCAGTGCGCAGTGACAAGACACCTTATCAGCTGGCCAGAGAGGAAGCCGGCCTGACAAGAGCTGCGGCCGATGAGCTGATGGACTATGTCTCGGACAGCCGCATCGAGAAGATTGAGAACGGAAAAAGCCCGGCAATGCCCGAGGATGCGCTGGCCATGGCATCGGCCTACGGACGGCCTGAGCTGATCAACTATTATTGTTCGCATGAATGTCCGATCGGCCGCAAATATGTGCCGGAGGTATCGGTCAGGGAGCTTCCGCAGATCGTGCTGGAGATCCTCGATGCCGTTAACCGGGTACGGGATGAACAGGACAGCCTTATCCGCATCGCTGCGGACGGAGATATCAGCGATAATGAGATGCACGATTTTCTCCGCATAAGAAAAAAACTCACCGACCTTTCCGGATCGGTGAGCGAACTTCAGTTATGGATCGACCGGGCGATCGCCCGCGGAAGACTGGATGAGTCTTCTATTGATGAAGTCAGTGAAGATGAACCAGTTGTCCCCTGACAAATTTGGCTGAGAGCCGGCACTCTTCGGAGAGTGCGATCACCCGGGAAAAACGTTCCCGGATGGAGAGGTCAAGCGTCGTCGGGATGGTTGAATCGTCCACAAGGAGCGCGTCAAATTCGTATCCGGGCTCGAACATGCCCACCTTTCCGAAGAAACTGCCGCCGCTTGCTGTCGCCAGGTAAAATGCCTCGGTGATGGTGAGCGGTTTTTTTGTGCGGTCAAGGTAGCGCCAGTACATGTTGGAGGACTGGCAGGCCAGCAGCGCCGCGCGGGCGACGGAAAGCGAGCAGCCTCCGGATATGTCGCTGCCGAGGCCGACCTTGATGCCGTGATCGAGCAGGATCCTCACAGGCGAGATGCCCGAGGAGATATTGAGGTTGCTCTCCGGACAATGGGCCACCCACAGCCGGCGGCGGCTCATGAGATCGATCTCGTCCGCCGTGGAATGGACGCAGTGGGCCATGATAGTCTTTTCCCCGCTGCCGAAGAGCCCGTAGCGATCGTAGACGGCGCCGTAGAAGGGATCTTCCGGATGCAGGGACGCGACCAGTTCGATCTCGCCCGGGTTCTCGGACAGATGGGACTGGACGGGCACATGATATTTTTCGGACAGCTCTCCGAGCGCTTTCATCAGCTCGGGAGTGCAGGTCGGGACAAAGCGCGGCGTGATGATCGCTCCGGTCCGGGTAAAAGCACTGGCCTTTTCAAGGAAAAGGACGGTCTGCTCAACGGACTCTTTTGTCGTCTCCACATAGTCATCCGGACTTTCGCGGTCCATGTTGACTTTACCCACCAGGGTGATCAGCCCGGTCTCCTCGAGCATCTTCATAAGAAGCAGAGTGCTCTCGGTATGGATGGTCCCGAAAATGACCGCCCGGGTCGTCCAGGTTTTTGTCAGCGTCTCCGTAAAAAGACGGTAGGTGGCTTCGGCAAACGCCGGATCGGAAAAGTGCTTTTCCACCGGAAATGTGTAGGTGGCCAGCCAGTCCATCAGTTCCAGATCCATGCCGGTTCCGCGGAACGCGAACTGAGGCGCGTGAAGGTGCAGATCCGTCATGCCCGGGAGGACCAGTGTCTTGCCGGCATCCATGATGGGAAGGTGGGCATACTTTTCGGGCAGCTTCTCAAAGACGCCGCTTAAGATGCCGTCCTCGACCACGCAGAAGTGGTCTTTGCGGAACCTGAGTTCATCCGGCGCCGGCGTATCGCAGAAATCTCCGCGCAGGACAAATGTTGAAGTCATGAAAGGACCTCCTTGCTGGATAAACCGGCACCCGGATATCTCCCTGTCAGTGAATAAACGCGTAGACGACTGTCACCAGAATGGAGTACAAAAAGCACGGGATAAGGTTTCTGGCGATGATCTTTCCCTCCTGGCCGAATACGTTGGTGGTGGAGGCGACGGCGACGACGTTCTGGATGCAGATCATGTTGCCGATGGCTCCGCCGGCCATCTGCAGGGCGATGATGGCAGCCCGGTTAAGGCTCATCATGCCGGCTGTCTCAAACTGCAGCGGCCCGAACAGGATGCCCGACACCGTGCACGATCCGGATACGAAGGCACCGAATACGCCAAGGAGCGGCGAGATGATCGGGAAGAACGGTCCGACAGCCTTTGTCAGGCCCGTGCTGATGATCGTCAGCATTCCTTCCAGGCCGGAACTGTTATTGCCCGAGCCGAGCATGATCTGGACCATGCCGATCGCCGCTACCAGCGTCAGCGCGATCATCATCAGCTGTTTGCCGGTTTTGGTAAATATCAGTTTTGTCTCGCCCGGAGCGAGATCTTTTCTTTTCACGAAGATGGTCACCAGGCAGACGGCCAGGAAGGGGATCAGTCCGGGACTGTAAAGGAGCGCCAGATCATAATGAAGCGCTTCATTCCCCAGGATGGACGGAATGTGGATGGCGACGCTGTTTAAGAGTGCTTTAATATGAAACGCCGGGATCCTTGTTAAAAGAAGGATCACGCCGATCGCGATGTAGGGGCTCCATGCCCGGATAAGCTCACCTAAGGTAAGAGGCGCGGCATCTTTGGGTTCAGCCGCAGCCGGCGCAGCGCCCGATTCCGGACCGAAGGTCCATACGTGTCTGGGAACCAGGAAATGCGCGCGGGTCATCGCCACCACGATCACCAGACCGGTTACGGAACCGATGATGGAAGCAAATTCCGGTCCGACAAAGATGCCGAGCAGGCAGTAGGGGACGATGAATGAGAGCGCGGAGGCAATCGAGAACGGGATCATTTCCGTAATATCGCTGACTTTGCGCTCTTTTCCGAAAAAGAGAACCAGTACGGTCACCAGGACAAGCGGGATGATCAGGCCGGCGATGCCAAGGTAGAGCACTGTATAGCGGGTCACGTCCCTGGTGAATACGGCCGGATCCATGCCCGCGGCGGTAACGGCCGGCCCCAGGCTGGACATGTTCATCAGCGTGGGTGTTCCGACGGCTGCAAACGGCACCGGAGTGCTGTTGGAGATCAGTGCGACGATGCATGCGGCGACCGGCGGAAATCCGAGTCCGACGAGCAAAGGCGCGGCCAATGCTGCGGGCGTTCCGTATCCGGCAGCGCCTTCGATGAAGGCACCGAACAGGTAACCGATGATGATCGCCTGGATACGCGGATCGGGTGAGATGTGCCGAAAGCCGCGGCTGATGACATCCATCACGCCGGTGATTCGCAGCGTATTGAGCAGCAGGATGGCGCCGCCGATGATCAGCAGCAGGTCAAAGGCCTTGAGGGCACCGTACAGGAAATAACCGGCTGTCGAGACTGCGCTCATCTTCCACACAAAGAGGACCAGGACGAGCGTGATCGCCAGGGAGATGACCAGGGCTTTCGCCGAGGGGAACCTGAAGACGATCATCAGAATCAGTGCCGTTAAAAACGGCAGGGCCGCCAGTAAAATGTAAAGCATTTTATAACCTTCTTTCCTAATATTCTACCCCAGCTAGGGAATTTTCCACACGTGTGGCAATTTATGCTATATAATAGTAGAAAAGAAAGCACGGTGCAATAACCAGTTTTTTAAAAATCGGGGAAAAATCCACACTTCCCCGGAAAATGAGGAATATTTATTTATGGACAGAAGAGTAGCCAGAACCAAAAACGCCATCCGTCAGGCCTATTTTGACCTTCTCCTGAGAAAGGGAGATGAGAAGATCACGGTGGCGGACATCGCCCGGGAGGCGGATATCGACCGCAAGACATTCTATCTTCACTATGCCTCGACGGATGAGATCATCCGCGAGTTTGCCGAGACCAAGACGCAGGAGATGCTGCGGCGCCTGACGCTTCGCTTTTTCTTTACGCTGTCCTTCGACCGCAAGATCTTTGCCAGGGAAGCGGCCGGGATCCTCTCGGAGAACCTTGAGTTTGCCAGGATCCTGGCAAAAAACAGCAACATGCATTTCTTCTGGAAACAGCTCGAGGATTCGGCCGTGGCCAACCTGGTCGGAAGCTACGGGCGCCATTCGAAGGTGCCGCGCCAGGATATCGTCATAAGGGTCAGCTACTTCGTCGCCGGCGCTTCGAATGTTTTCCAGCGCTGGCTGCGCGGTGAGATCGACTGTTCCCTCGAGGAGATGAGCGACAAGGTCAGCGAGATCGCCTTTGAGGGAGTGCAGGGCTTGCTGCAGCGCTCAAAGTGACCACGGCCGGTCAGTGCGTTCCGGGGCAGGTGATCTGCATGATCTTTTCCATGGTCACATGCAGCGATTCCACCAGGGGAGTTTCCGCCGCGTGGTAGAACATCTCCTTACCGCTTCGCTTTGAAGTGATCAGGCCTCCCGATTTTAAGATCCGCAGATGATGCGAGACGGCCGGCGTGCTCATCCCCACCATGGCGGCAATATCCGTCACACATTCCGTGCAGTGGCACAATATCCAGAAGATCTGCAGCCGGACGGGGTCGCCCAGAAAGCGGAAAGCATCGGAGACCGTGCGCACACTTTCGATCGTCGGGATACGGTCCGGGACGTTTCCTTCGTGTGAGTGCTGATGCGGAAGCTGATCGACCAAAGCCATGGGTGACTCCTTTCTTAACTGCCAAAAATTTCTTATTTAAGTATACCTCAAAATGTTCCTGAAAAAAACCTGTTGACAGCTTGCGTCGGCAGGTTTATTATATGGTAAACGATTAAACAAACGTTTAATTGAAAGGAGAGAGCAATGAAGAAAACATATCCGATCGAAGTAGACTGTGCCAACTGTGCAAACAAAATGGAAGAAGCTGCAAAGAAAACAGCCGGGGTCAAGGACGCGGCAGTCAATTTCATGACACTGAAAATGACGGTCAACTTTGAGGAAGGCGCCGATCCGAAGAGCGTTATGAAGGATGTTCTCAAGGCGTGCAAAAAAGTAGAGGACGACTGCGAGATCATTTTCTGATAATTGTTTTGAAATGTTATTATCTTGGGATGTGAAGTAATATGAGCAAAAAGCTGAAAAAAAACCTGATCAGGATCCTGGTGACAGCCGCGCTGCTGGTGATCCTCCATTTCATCCCGGTAAAAGGAATATCAGGTCTCTTTCTTTACCTTATTCCTTATGCCATTATCAGTTATGATATCCTGCGCAAGGCGTGGAAGGGCATCATCAACCGGCAGCCGCTTGATGAGAACCTGCTGATGGCGATCGCGACGATCGGAGCCCTGGTACTGGCGATTGCCGGCAGGGGAGATTACACCGAGGCGATCGCGGTAATGCTCTTCTATCAGATCGGTGAGTGGTTTCAGGGATATGCGGTCGGAAAGAGCCGCCGCAGTATCAGCGAACTGATGGATATCCGCCCGGACTACGCCAACATTGAGCAAGGCGGCGAACTGGTCAAAGTGGATCCCGACGAGGTGGAGCCGGGCACGGTGATCATTGTCCAGCCCGGTGAAAAGATCCCGATTGACGGCATTATCGAAGAGGGAAGCTCTTCGCTCGACTGCGCAGCCCTGACCGGCGAGAGCCTGCCTCGGGACGTCTCTGCGGGAATGGATGTGGTCAGCGGATGCATCAACTTAAGCGGCGTGCTTAAGATCAGGACGACGAAAGACTTCGGAGAGTCCACGGTCTCCAAGATCCTGGACCTCGTGGAAAACGCGAGCAGCGCAAAGTCGAAGTCCGAGGATTTCATCACGAAATTCGCCCGCATCTATACACCTGTGGTCGTCGGAAGTGCGGTGCTTCTGGCGCTCGTTCCGCCGCTTGTCAGGATGGCCATGAGTCTTTCTCCGGAATGGGGAGACTGGATCTACCGTGCCCTTACATTCCTGGTCATCAGTTGCCCGTGCGCGCTGGTCATCAGCATTCCGCTGACATTCTTCGCCGGACTTGGCGGAGCAAGCCGCCAGGGCATCCTGATCAAAGGCTCCAACTATCTGGAAGCCCTTTCCAAAACAGACTGCGTCGTATTCGACAAGACGGGAACCCTCACCCAGGGTGTGTTTGAAGTAACCAAAATTGAGCCGGCCGGCTCATTTGGCGAGAATGAGCTCCTTAAGCTGGCAGCCCACGCGGAGTGCGCAAGTTCTCATCCGATCAGCCTGAGCCTGCAGAAAGCCTGTGAAGAGCGGTGCGATGGCGCCGTGGACCGCACGCTGGTCAGCGAGATCAGCGAGCAGAGCGGACACGGAGTGAGCGCCGTGGTGGAAGGAAAGAAAGTAGCCGCCGGCAACGAAAGGCTTATACGCTCGCTGGGGATCACTCCCGCTGAGGTTAAGGAAACCGGAACGATTGTCCACGTCGCGGTGGACGGACAGTATGCCGGCTATATCGTGATCAGCGACAAACTGCGCGAGAGCTCGGCAGAAGCCATTAAAGCCCTCCGATCATGCGGCGTCCGCCGCACGGTGATGCTCACCGGCGATGCCGGATCGGTGGCAAAGGATGTGGCGGCGCAGCTCGGAATCGACGAGGTGCACAGCGAACTCCTGCCGGGCAATAAAGTAGAGATGGTCGAGAAACTGCTCAGCGAGAGAGGCTCTTCCGGAACCCTCGCCTTTGCCGGTGACGGCATCAACGACGCGCCGGTCCTTACCCGCGCAGACGTCGGCATCGCCATGGGAGCCATGGGCTCCGACGCCGCCATCGAGGCGGCGGACATCGTCCTGATGCACGACGACCCCATGGGCATCTCAAAAGCCATCCGGATCGCCCGCAAGTGCATGCGGATCGTCTACGAAAACATCTGGTTCGCCATCGGCATCAAGCTGATCTGCCTGATCCTCGGCGCACTCGGCCTGGCCTCCATGTGGCTGGCCATCTTCGCCGACGTCGGTGTCATGATCCTGGCCGTGCTCAACGCGATGCGCGCGCTGTTTGCAAAATAACCTGTCAATACTAGTCAGCCGGCGCGGAGCGCCGGCTTTTTTGGTCTGAGGCCGGCCGAAAAGGGTCCTGCAGGTCCCACACAAATCGTGTATTGTGAAATGGTTCTTTCTTATGCTATACTGTCAAAGTCTGGTTCCGATTCATAAACGCAATTATGAATGCGGAGGTATTTATGCAATTTATCATAACAAACGGCACCTCCTACTGCCACAGATCCAACCGCCAGGCGGTGAGTATCGTGGACACTGCTGATGCCGCTACTAAATTTGCCGACAGAGAAGCTGCCGAGAAACTGCTGCTTCGAGCAACCAAGAAGCTCAAAGGTTTTTATGTTGAGCAGGTCTCCGGTGCAGAGAAATCCCCCGAAAAAGGAACCACAAAGAAGGAAAAGACAGAGAAACAGACACAGAAGAAGACAGAGAAACAGACTCCGGCTAAACAGACTGCAAAAAAAGGACGTCCGCGGAAAAAGGCAGAGGAAGCAAAGGAACAGGTTGAAGTTGAACCTGAACCCGCAGAACAGCCCGCTGCTGAACCCAATGCTGAAGAACAGAGCGCTAAGAAATCCAGCCGCTCCAGATCCCGCAGAGGAGGCAGACGTAAGTCAAGCCAGGCTCAGACCCAGGCTGAGGAAACAACAGCAGAGGAAACTCAGGTTGTTGAACAGGCTGCTGAAATGCCCGCTGAGGCTCAAAAAGCTGAGGAAGTGAAAACGGCTGAAGAAGAGGCTTCTGAAGAGGAGCAGGCTGCGCCTGCAAAAGAAAAGCGCAGATCTTCACGCAGATCTTCTTCCAGACGGTCACGCGGGTCTAAAAAGAGTACTGAAGCTGCTGAAGCTGTCGCGGAAGAGACAGCAACGGCTGAGACTGCTTATGAAGAGTCGACAACTGCCGAGGCTCCTGAGACTGTCGCGAAAGAGACAGTAACTGCGAAAGCTGAAGAACCTGCCGAACCAGAGCCTGTTCCCGAAGAACCGCCTGTCAGCGCTATTCCTGAAGAAGCGGAAACTGATGAGGATGAGACTGCTGCTGAAGCCGCAAAGCCGACTCCGGCACCTGCACCCGCCTCAAGAGGCCGCCGTCAGATCAGCGAGCTGGATATTCAGGAAGCCAGTGCGAGACTGTGGGCAGACGCTGATGAACCTGTCGCTCCTTCTAAATCTCCTGTTAAAGGAAAACCGGCTGCGAAAGAGTCTTCCAGGCTGCAGACGGACGCGGAGTCTATCATGGCCGCCAGCGCAAGACTGTGGGATGATGATCTGCCCGTAAAGGCAGAGAAGAAACCTGCAGATAACAAGCCGGCCGCCAAGGCAGAAACTGTCAGTGATGAGACCGCGCAGGAAGCTGCTCAGGAAGTGACGGCCCGGGAAGTGACGGCGCAGGAAACGGAAAACGGCGCAGAGGAAATGACGGAAAGACGTTCTTCCCAGCGTTCCCGTTCCGGAAGGCGCGATGATAACCGCGACAATCGCCGTGACCGTGACAACCGCAGGGATCGCGAGAGCCGCCGTGACGACGACAACCGCAGGGATCGCGAGAGCCGCCGTGAAGAAAGCATTGCTGCTGTTTCCGAGACGAGTTCTTCCGCTGAATCCGTACAGAAAGCGGATAACAGTTCTGAAGAAAGATCGGAAAACCGCAGCGGGAACGGCTCCGAGAGCCGTCAGGAAAACAAACGCGGCGAGGGTTCACGCTCCAGACGTTCGCGCAGACGCTCTTCCGGCTCTTCTTCAAGGAACAAACAGGAGACACAAAGTACCGACTCATCCGCACAGCTGACCAGGCGCCGCTTCTTCACTCAGCAGGAGCGCAACCTGATCTACAACCGGACCGAAGGCCACTGCGGTATCTGCGGGCGCTTCATCCCGCTGGAGGAATACACGATCGATCACATCATTCCTCTTTCCAAAGGCGGCACGAACGATCTGGACAACCTGCAGGCCTGCTGCGGTTTCTGCAACAAGGCTAAGGATGACAGTATGGGAGAAGATTTCTTTGACAGGATCGAACGCATTTTCCTGTATCAGGCAAAACTCAGGTATGGGAAAAAGAATTACAAGAAGATCAAAAAAGCTGTGAAAGAACTTGAAGACTGATCCGGAACCAGACATGCCAAAAAGAGGGCTGACACCATTTGGTGACAGCCCTCTTGCTGTTGGTTTTTATCTGCTTTGTTGGTTTTATACCAGGTACATCTTGCAGCGGATGTCTTCCGGAAGATCGTAAGGATTGTCGTGGCTGCTGTCGAAGATGGTAACCAGTGCGCTTTTTACTTTTGTCTTGAGGAGAGAGCTGTCAATTGCCGGCCTTGCGGCGAGAGAATTAACCGTGTTAAGGATATCTGCTGTTGTATGAATGTTTCTGACTGCTGCGTATGTCATTGTTTTTTCCTCCTTTATTATAACTGTATATTTTGTAATGTAGTCGTCTTATTTGTCTGCGCTTTTGTTTGGTGTTTTGTTGTTTTCTGATTATTTATACGTGACTTTTAATGGCTATCCATACATAAATTGCAAATTCCCGGAAAAATCTTTTTCTGGTGTGAAATTCCGTATTGTGTTAATATGTAATGCTGTAGAAACTTCGATAGAAAAAGAGGGACTATGAAAACGGACAGAAGGAAATATTACCTTATCTATACACTCCTTTTTGCCGTGCTCTGTGTCGGGACCTTTTTCTGGTTCCCCATGTACGGCAGGAGCTTTGTCAGGGGCGGAGACGGATATTACCAGCATACGAAGGCACTGGCTTTTCTGGGCAGGTGGCTTCGGGATATCATCCATACCGTGTTTGTCAGGCACAGCCTTGATCTTCCGACCTACTCACTGAGCATGGGTTACGGGGCGGATGCGGTGACGACCATGCATTACTATGTGCTGGGCGATCCGCTGAACCTGCTTTCGGTCTTTGTGCCCCTGGAGAAGACGGCAATTCTTTATGAATGCCTGATCTTTGTGAGAATGTACCTGGCTGGTCTGGTATTCTCGTTTTTCTGCTTTTACCATAAGAGAGAAAATCATACGGCGATCCTTGCCGGATCGATGCTTTATGTCTTTTCCGGCTATGTGATGTTCGCCGGAGTGAGGCATCCTTATTTCATCAATCCCATGATCTGGTTCCCGCTGATCCTTGTCGGGGCCGAGATGGTCAGGGAGCGCAGCCGGTACGCGCTTTTAGCTGTCAGTGTCTGCATGGCGGCGATCAGCAACTTCTACTTTTTCTATATGATCGTCATCCTCACGGTGCTGTACGTGATCTGGAGGATCTTCACGATCTATCGAAGAGGCGAGCTGAATAAAGCGCTGATTTGGATAGGAAAACTCTTTATCGGTGCCGGCACCGGCGTCCTGATGAGCGCATTTCTTTTCTGGCCGGTGGTGCGCCTGTTCCTGGCCAGTTCCAGAGGCGGCGCGGACGGCAGCATCTATGCCATGTACAGGACCTCCTATTATATTACGTTCCCGGGAAGCTTCATGACGTTCACCGGGCCGGGGTACTGGACGCATACCGGATTTACCGGGGTTGGCATGGTGGCTGTGCTGGTGCTGTTTCTTATCCGAAAGAAATATACCTCTCTTAAAACAGCTTTCGTTTTCCTGATGCTCATGCTGCTGATCCCGTTCGGCGGCTATGTGCTCAACGGCTTTATCTATGTGCTGAACCGCTGGACCTGGGCGGTCGCCCTGATCACGGCCTGGATTTTGGTCGTTGTCTGGGAGGAGATGTTCTCCCTCGGGAAGTCGGCGCTCATATGGCTTTGCATCTTGCTGGCCCTGCTTACGGCGGAGATCACGCTCTGTGCGTACTACGCCAAATACAACGGTCTTCTTCAGGCAGCTGTTGCCTGGGCGGCGGCGATCCTCTTATGGGCTGTTTATTTCAGGCCGTCTTTTGCAAAGATCGGCGGGAAAATTCTTACGCTGTTTTTATGCGCCGGCATTTTCCTGAACGGTTGGATCGCGTACAGCGAAAGATGGTCCGGATATACTCATGAATTCAAAACGAATGAGGAGATGACCCGTCATCTGAGCGCGGAGGAGATCCAAAACGGTGACTCGGGAACGGCCTGGCTTGCCCGCACCAACTTCCTCAATACAGAAGCGGAAGCAGTCGCTCTTATGGAGGATTCGGATGTGGCCAGGTATGACGGCCACTCCCTGACCAGAAATGCCTCCGTAATGACGGGAATGCATTCCACTCAGTTCTACTGGAGCCTGGGCGGGGAAAACCTGGACGCTTTCCTGCAGCAGATGGGAAACCGGGAGTATCTGGGCTACAGCTATAACGGACTCGATGACCGGACTGGGCTGATGACCGTCTCGGGCGTACGCTATTTCTATACGCCGGACGGCAACTGGGTGCCCTACGGTTTTGACAGGATCGGCGAAGATAGAAATCCGCTCGATAAAGCATGGCCGATCTACGAGAATAAAAATGCACTGCCGCTGGGATTTGCTTACAGCGGATACATACCTTCCGATGAGTTTGACGCGGCGGATGCCGTCACCAGGGAGGAGATGCTGCTGCAGGCAGCGGCCCTGGAAGATACCCGTTCCGCTGAGGAACTCGGGATCGATAAGGCAAAGATCGAGACCGTTTCAGAGTCACTTCCTTATGAGATTCAGGTCGGCAGCGCCGCTGAGCCCGCCAAGGATCCGGAAAAAATCGTTCAGTTCCTGGAGAACGGAATTAAAACAAGCGTCAACAACGCAACGCTGACGCTGTTTTATGAAGGAAAAGAAAAGAGCGAGACAGAAGTTTATTTTAAGGGATTGGATTACAGCGACGGCAAAGTGCCGTTTAGTGAACTGAGCTTTCGGAAAAAGCTTTGGCGTGTGCGTCATAACCAGTACGCCGCAGAACCGGATGAGCTGCATTTCCTGCTCTCGGCCGGCGTTCCCGGACAGGAGCCTTCCAGGTCAAAGGAACTGGTCTTTTATACCGGGAAGCATGAGTGGTATAACGGACGCCGCGACTTCGTCGTCAACCTGGGATACCGGGAAGTGCCGGACGGATATATACAGATCAAGTTCCCGTATGCCGGTATTTATTCATGGGATTCGCTGGAGATCGTCTCGACCGGCATGGAGAGGATCGATGCGCAGACAGCCGCCCTTCGGGAGGATGTTCTTGAAGAGATCGATCTGCATCCCGTCGGAGCGTCGGGACTGACGAACCTGGTGACAGGCAAAATAAGCCTGGAGCAGCCGAAAGTCTTGTTTATCTCCATTCCCAATGACAGCGGCTGGACCGCGAAGGTGGACGGAGAGAAGAGACCGATCCTGCTCGCTGACAATATGTTTATGGCGATACCGCTGGAGGCGGGAGATCATCAGATCGAACTTCGGTATGCGACTCCCGGAATGCGCGAGGGCCTTATAATGACCCTGGCCGGTGTGATCGTTTTGATCTTACTGTGTTTCAGAAGAAATAAATCAACCCGGGGAAAGACCGGACAGGAGGCTGTGAAAAAATGAAACCGTATGCTGAGATGAGTGTAGAAGAACTGCAGGCTGAGCTGGCAGAAGTGAAGGCATTGTATCGTAAATACCAGGACATGGACCTGCATCTGGATATGAGACGAGGCGTTCCCTGCACCGAGCAGCTGGATCTGTCCATGGGAATGATGGACGCCCTTGATTCCACCCAGGACCTTCGGTGCGATGACGGAACGGACTGCCGTACCTACGGCGTGCTCGGAGGCATCCATGAAGCGAAGGAACTGATCGGGGATATGATGGAGAACAACCCGGACAATATCCTGATCTTCGGCAACTCCTCCCTGAACGTGATGTACGATGCCGTAGCCCGCGCGATGACCCACGGCATCATGGGCAATACGCCCTGGTGCAAGCTGGACAAGGTTAAATTCCTGTGCCCGTCGCCCGGTTATGACAGACATTTTGCGATCACGGAATATTTCGGGATCGAGATGATCACAGTTCCGATGACGCCGACCGGTCCGGATATGGACATGGTGGAAAAACTCGTCGCGGAAGATGCAGCCATCAAGGGTATCTGGTGTGTGCCGAAATACTCCAACCCGCAGGGCATCTCCTATTCGGACGAGACCGTACGCCGCTTCGCAAGGCTCAAACCCGCAGCTCCCGACTTCAGGATCTACTGGGACAACGCTTACGGCGTGCATCATCTGTACGATACCAACCAGGATTATCTGATCGAAATCCTCGCGGAGTGCAAGAGGGCCGGCAATCCTGACCTGGTCTACAAATTTGCGTCCACCTCGAAGATCACCTTCCCGGGCAGCGGTATTGCCTCCATGGCAACTTCGCTGAACAATCTTGAGGATATTCGCAGGCAGATGAAGGTGCAGACGATCGGTCACGATAAGGTAAACCAGCTGCGTCACGTGCGCTTCTTCAATGATATCTACGGTTTGACCGAGCATATGCGCAAGCATGCTGATATCTTAAGGCCCAAGTTCGAGATGGTGGAGAATATTCTCGAAGAAAACCTGGCCGGTCTCGGGATCGGTTCCTGGACCTGCCCGAGGGGCGGCTATTTCATCAGCTTTGACGCAATGCCCGGCTGCGCAAAAAAAATTGTCGCCAGAGCCCAGAAGGCAGGTGTGAAGATGACTCCGGCCGGAGCCACCTTCCCCTACGGAAAGGACCCTAACGACAGCAATATCCGTATCGCGCCGACTTATCCGCCGCTTGAAGACCTTAAGATCGCCACGAAGCTGTTCACGGTCTGTGTGCGGATCTGCGCGCTGCAAAAACTCCTTGAGGAGAACGGCGCCGCGTAACTCACTGCAGTGAGCGGCGGTCGCCTAACGTTACGGTGAGTGTTTTTTCCTTGTAATAATCATCCGAGTTGCCGTAGACTTTCAATTCGACCTCTTCGCCGGGCTCATAGTAGAGCTGCACAGACTGAAGGTCCCGCATGCCGGTGATGGGCTGGCCGTCGAAGGAAGTGATGATATCACCTTCCCTCAGTCCGGCCTGTTCAGCAGGCGAACCGCTCTCAACGCCGGTCACATAGACGCCTTTGGGAATGCCGTAGAAAAGAACAGCCTCACTGGAGACGCCCTGGCCGGAGATCCCCATGTAGCCGGCCTGGTCGGCATCGAGCATTACACGCGTCTTCTGGGTCATC
>JBGUOI010000286.1:0-2488 GCA_045118075.1 Porcincola sp.
CTCTTCGCCCTCGCCTCAGAAAGCCTCTTCCCAAGTTCTGCCGCCTCATCGTCATATTTGTGTTTAGCGAACCGGTATTCAGCCTCATCCAGAACACCCTCCGTAAAGCTTTCAAACAAATGCTCCCGCCTGCCGTTCACCCTCTTCAGTTCCTGAGAGATATAATTGATCTGGCCAACATACTTATCGATCAGGCTTTTCTCCTTCATTGACCCTCGCATCTGTTTCAGCAGTTTTTCCTGATCAAGAGCCGCCGTTACCTGCCCTTGGATGACAGCAATCACAGCCGCTTCCACATCAGAGTATCGAATCATCCTCCTTGAACAATTCCTGTATCCGCTGTCGAGATAACCGCCGCAGACATAATAGGAATGTGCCTGGTCCATAGGAATATGCTTTTGGTTCGCCTTTACAAACCTCATCCTCTTCCCACAATCACCGCAGTAAATCCTTCCCTTGAAATGATTTACGATCTGTTCCCTGAGAGGAGCATGCTTATCCATTTTCTCCTTCATTTCCTTTGCTCGTTCATCGAACAAAGCCTGTACCTTGTCATACAGTTCCCGGCTGACAATCGCCTCATGCGCATCCGGAATGATCCTCCATTCATCAGGTTTTGCCCTGTGGCACTTGATTCCCTGATATAAGGATTTCGGCATCCTCCCATATACCAGTTCCCCGGTATATGTAGAGTTTTTCATGATGTCGATGATCGTCCTTCCGTGCCAGATGGTATGCTTATACTTTTCCGCATGCCAGATCCCAAGTTCCACCTTCCGCTTTGCAGGTGTAACAGCACCCATATCATTGAGCCGCCTGCAGATCTCGCTATGTGAAACTCCTGCTGCCTTCCACTCAAAGATCATCTTCACATATGGAGCGACCTTTTCATCCACTTCATAGCGATATGCCCTGGTCTTTGACTTCACATAGCCATAAGGCGGAAACGCCGGCAGATACTCGCCCTTTTCCTGTCTCGCCCTGAAGGATGTAATGATCTTTCGTGAAATGTCCTTTGCGTACACATCATTCATCATATTCTTCAGCGGAATCATCAGCGCTCCTTCCGCGTCATCAGAAGTCAGGCTGTCATACCCGTCAGTAATTGATATGAACCGTACGCCCAGGAACGGAAAAATCTTTTCCAGATACTGTCCCGCTTCTATGTAGTCACGTCCGAAACGGCTCAGGTCCTTTACCAGAATACACTGAACATTTCCGCCCTTAACATCCTCCATCATCCGCTGGAACTCAGGCCTGTCAAAGTGAGTACCTTTCTTCCCGTTATCCTCATAAATATCGTAAAGCTTCAGATCCGGATGCTCGGCTATATACTCCTTGCAGATACTCGTCTGATTCTCGATGGAATCCCCGTCATCATCCTTTCCGCTGTTCTCAATGGAAAGCCTCACATAAACCGCAGTTTTGTAATAGCTGTTCTCAATTACCGGCGCTGCGGCTGTTGTTTCAATATTCTTTCTGCTTTTTCTTGCCATGCCGCACCTCCTATACCGCCTGACTGCCGTAATCTGCCAGCATCTTTACAACCTTTTCCGCTTCATCTGCATGCCGGAATACAACCTCAGCTCTGCCGCCTTCAAATACATTGACCTGTCTGATCAGATCTACAACCATGCTTCTGTTCACGGAAGTAATATTCCTGTACTTTTTGAATGATTCCATCCATGAAAGAGAATCCCGGTTTCTACTGACTGCCTGTTCCCTTTCATCTTCAATCGCCCGGATAGCAGCCTCCGCTTCTGCGATCTTCGCAGCATAGCTTTTTTTGAACAGAAAATATTCATCCTGCCCGATCAGGCCTTCCTGCAGGTTTTCATACAGTTTCAGCTTGAAGGACTTGTTTCTTTCGATTTCTTCCTTCAGCCTGACCACCTGCGCATCATAATTAAAAACATTGGCCTGCTTCTCCGGAAGGGAATCCACTATATCAAGCATCTTCTCCATTTCACAGACAGAATCAATCTGCTTTGACACCATCTGCAGAACCACATCCGTAAGCTTTTCTTCCGATATGGAATGCATACTGCATCCTTTTCCGGCTTTCCTCGTGGAACAGATGAAATAGGAATATGCCTTGCCGCCGGCATTATAGGATTTTCTGACCATGTTCTGACCGCAATCAGCACATTTTACAAAGCCGGAAAGCGGATATACCACATCTTCTTCCGGAGCAATGCGGATATCTTTCGCAAGGATCATCTGCACAGAGTCAAACATATCCCTGTCTATGATCACAGGAATTACTCCCTCAACCCGGATCCAATCCGCCTCATCCCTTGGCATTATCTTTTTGATCTTATAATTCGGAGTACCGACTTTGCCTTGTACCAAAACACCAGTATATATTTCGTTGGTCAGAATCCTTGTCACAGCCTTGGATGACCACAATGCTTTCTTGTGTACCCTGAAGTTCGTCTGAACCTTCATTCCAAGAGAAAGCTTATATTCCATCGGGCATAACACGCCC
>JBGUOI010000287.1:0-8475 GCA_045118075.1 Porcincola sp.
CTCCGGCGGCCAGCAGCTTCCCGGCCGCTGCCAGGTCATCTTCGCTCATGGTACCGTCATGCTCCACTTCGAGCACCATTAATGATCCATCCCGATAAGCCCGCATGCACAGGTTCCCGCCCCTCCGCGGGGTGAGATCATGCTCCACTGCGTTTTCCGCAAGAGGCTGCAGGATAAGGCGCGGCACAAGCGTATCCAGCAGGCTCTCGTCGATCTCCTTCCCGATCTCCAGCCGCTCTCCGAGGCGCTGCCGGATAATATAGAGATAAGCGTCGGCGTAACCAAGCTCCTCACGAAGCGGGACCTGGCTTCTTCCGTCCCGTCCCAGTGCACCGTCCATCATGGTCGAGAGTGCTTCGATCATGGCACTGACATCCTCGCAGCCTGCAAGGCGAGCCTCCCAGTTGATGACTTCCAGCGTATTATTCAGGAAATGCGGATTGATCTGCGACTGAAGCGCTTTGATCTGAGCCTGCTGCAATGCCTGCTGTTCCAGATAAGACCGTTCAAACTGGTTCTTCAGCTCCGTGGACATTTCGTTAAAATGTGCGTACAGGCGTGCGAATTCGCGGCTGTTAGCCTTCGCGTCGATATGGTAGCCGCGCTCCCCGTTCTCGAGCCGGTTATCAGCATCTACCAGGGTATTTACGGGCCTTGTCACATACCTGCGGAACAGGAAGATGACAGCTAAAAGCATCGGCAGGACCAAAAGTACGACCAGGAGCACTGCCATACGGATCTGCGGGACCTCCCTCCACACGTTGTATGGCACAAGTTCGGCTGACAGAACGAAACCGTGTCCCGATACATTTTCGTCAAGCTCATACCGCTTACCGCCTGATGCCGTATCTGTTTTGGCGGCGCTTTGCAGCGTTTTCTCCTGATCCAGCATCAGCATATCGTCAATGACCAGTCTTACCCCTTCAAATGAAGAAAGCTGGTCGAGAGACTGGAACAGGCTCTCGCGGTCACACAAAAGCACTACTGTCGCATAGGCGTTGAAATGACTGTCGAGCAGGTTCCGGGCGGCATAAAGCTCTCCTTCATATTCGAGCAGAAGTATGTCAGTATCGACACCGCTCATCTTTTCAAGTATATCCTTTTCAATATCCTCATGGTACCTGCGCTGCGCATTAAAGCCGAGGTCTCCGCGTCCGGCGGCATACGGATGAACGCCGGTTTCATCCCAGAAGCTGAGAAAGACAGCCGATATCCTCTCGTCACGGGTAAAATTCTGATTCAGGTATTCCGTCACAGCCCCGTATAAAGCCGCACTGTCCCCATCGCGCTGGTAAAGCCGGTATGCATTGCGCACCACGCCGTCGTATGAAACGGTCTTCGATGCTTCAAATACAGCGTCCATGCGCATCTCAAGCTGCTCCATGGCACTTTGCATTCTGGTCTCCAGCTCCCGGCGGGACGCCTGCTCATAGCTGCTGCCCAGCAGGTAGCCTGCCAGTGCCATGACTGCGAGCACCGGGAAGATCCAGCAAAGGAGCACGGCCGTAACCAGACGTGCACGAAGAGATGTCGGCTGTTTCTTTCTTTCCATCGTCAATGTCCTTTTAAAAATGTCAGCCCATGACCACCTGCGCCCGGCAGACGCTTCCTTCCGGAAGCACAGGCAGGATATCCGTCTTTTCTCCATCAACGGTAATTAGCCGTACGCCCTTTTCCACATGTTCAGGATTTATGACATGAATATGATAGGTGCTGCCGCGCCATCTTCGCGTGACCGAAAACTCTTTCCAATCAGAAGGAATGCACGGATCCACATGCAGTCCGTCAAAATCCGGCCGGATACCGAGAATAAACTGGGTAGCGGCATAGTACGCCCAGCCGGAAGATCCTGTCATAAACGGATGCCTTGCCCGGCCGTAAGCCGTATGATCACGGCCGACGATAAACTGGCAATAGGTATAAGGTTCCGCTTCACGAACCTCGATCAGGTCATTTTGAAGGGCCGGACAAAGGGCATTGTAAAATTTCATTGCCCGGTTTCCCCGTCCGAGCATCGCCTCCGCGCACCACGCCCAGGGATTCGGGTGGCTGAAGATCGAACCGTTTTCCTTCAGCCCCGGATATACGCGGGTCACGAACCCGATCCCATCATCAGGCTTCGTATAACAAGGCGCGTTGAGCATCAGTCCGTAGGGCGTATACAGGTACTCATCAACACTGTCCATGGCCATGATCCCCTGCTCATATGTTGAAGCCCCCGAGATCACCGCCCAGGTATTCGATTCCATATGCACGCGCCCCTCGGCATCGTTCTTCGTACCGATCCGGCGCCCGTCCGCTGTGATTCCGCGGATGAACCATTTCCCGTCCCACAATACCCTGCTGCAGCATTCCTTCACCTTCTGCGCCATTTGCCGGTAGTGATCCGCATCCTGAGAGCGGCCGAGGAAAGAGGCAAGTTCACAGAAATTCCCGAGTGCCCACAGATGAAGGAAGCTCACCATGGCGCTCTCGCCGCCTCCCAGGTTAAGGCAGTCGTTCCAGTCAGCGCGAAGGCCTTTGCAGATCCCGCTGGCCCCGGTTTCACGGGCTGAGAAATCGAGAATACGCTTCATGTGCTCGTAGACCGTACCCTCTTCACCATCGGCATAACCAACCACCTGGTCCACAAAATCAAGGTCTCCGGTCTCTCGTGTATACTGCACGATGGAACTGACCAGCCACAGAGCGTCATCCGCGCAGGCGTCTTTTAACCCGTGAACAAATTCACTTCGCTCAGGCGTCGGAATGACCGTCGGTGACCTGAAGGACTGCTGTTTCTCCTCCGGGAGGAACCATCGCGGTTCAAAAAGATGCAGTCCGTAACCGCTGCCGGTAAGCGCCCGAAGCAGCTCAAGCAGCCTGTCCCTGCACTTATCCGGATTGGAGTGGACCACCATCATGGCATCCTGCGCCGTATCCCTGTAGCCGAGGCCGACGCGTCCGCCCACCTCAATAAAGGAGGTAAAACGGGAAAACATGACATTGATCTCGCTCTGATACAGATTCCAGAGATTGATCTCCGTATTCATTCCTTCATTGGGCGTATCGATCTGCAGACATGAAAGCTTACGGTCCCAGAAGTCAGCCAGGCGCTTAAAATCCTCATCAGCACGGGCCTGAGTGTATTTCTCCCGCATCGCCTTACCAGCTTCCGCTCCGCCTTCACCGAGCAGGAACAGCATCCGGACTTCCTCTCCGGGGGCCAGCACCAGACACTTTTTGAGGCACCCGCAGTGATTGCCGCCTTTTTCGAAGCTTCCGCCGGTCTGTCCGGTCTCCACTACCAGCGGATCACGCTCCGTGCGGTATGGGCCTATAAAACTGTCACGCCGGCAGTCAAATCCGTCCGGAACAAAATCGGAGGTAAAAAACTGGTATCCGTCTTCCTCGTAATAAAGATCGTGCTCGATCACCCCGTCTTCGAAGCGGCTTCCCGCGGCATAAAGGCTCATCTGGAAATTGCGGTTGTCCATGTCCACCTGATGGAAGCTGAATTCCAGATAGGAAAAAACGCTGAGAAAGCGCTCCCTTCCGCTGTTGTTTTTCAGCCTCACATCCCAGATCTCGACCGGATCATCCATCGCCACGAAAAGCGTCTGGCTTGCCGCGATACCACTGTAATCGCATTCATATACCGAGTAACCCAGGCCGTGACGGCAGCGGTAATGCTCTTTCGGTCTGCCCACAGGCTGCCACGATACGGACCAGTAATCTCCGTCTTTCTCATCGCGCAGGTAAACATAATGGCCGGGGCCGTCCATGGGGATCCCGTTTGGGCGAAAGCGCGTGATCCGGTGATATTCAGAGCTTTTATAGATCAGGTAACCGCCTGCCGTGTGGTTAAATACCCCCATCATATCTCCGGTGCCGATATAGTTGGTCCATGACACAGGCAGATCTACCCTGTCGATCACATATTCGCGCTTATCGTTATCAAAGTGGCCGTACCGCATGTGAGGCCTCCTTCCTTTCACAAATCATACATCATGCCAATGTTATTATACAGGAGGCCCCGATACGATTAACAGGTCCCGTTCTGTTCCTTTTTGTCTCACTTTGGCTTTGGTTAAGGCGCGAATAACCCCCTGCCTTCTGCTTCAGGCAGGGGGGATCATTCTTATACCAGTTTTTCGAATGTGTCCATGATTTCTTTGTTGACCTGCGTTATTTTTTCTCTCTCGATCTTCAGGACTTCTCTGTCATATGTCAGCAGGCCGTTGGTCTCATCTTCCACATCAGATACTTCGGTGTAAACTGAGGCGCTTAAGCCGTTCGCAAGATTTCCCAGGACATCACGCCTCCAGAGCGTCTCGATCGCCCAGGTCAACTCTGTGCGGGAATGGTATTTCCTGTATCCGAATTCCTTGTCTGTCAAACTGCGATCCGTCATATGCCAGGAATAGCCTCCGAATTCCGACAAGGCGACGCATCGGTCCGGGTTTGGCTGCACAATCAACGGAAGGAAGAAACATACCGGGTGCGAGCATCCTGTTCACCCCGGAAAGCACAGCCTCCGGAGAAAACGGTACCAGAATCCTGCCGTCATACTGTTCCGGGAACCCGGCCGTTTTTGTAATGGCATAGTCCCAGAATCCGTTCAGGCAGATATAACTGTCTCTTTTCATCCCCGGTCTCGGGTAATCTTCCAGTACATGCTCCGGATCGATCTTTTTGCCCCACTTTGTCAAAAGTGTCTTTCCCATATCTCATTTCCTTCCCAAATTACTTTCACTTCCCGCTCCAAAACCGAATCTTACAGCTTCAGGCGACTGTAATATCGAAATAATCAACATATTTATCATACTATATTTATATAAACCATTCCATCATAAAATCAGATAGGCGGTCATTCAACATGACATTTTGTCTCTTTTCTGTTGTCCAACTCCAGCCGCATAAGCACGAGTTCCTGCCATCCGCTTATCCGCGATCGGAATCCCCTTGGATTTCTGCCGTATTCCACGAAGCCCACACTCTCGTACAGTGCAGCAGCCGCTTTGTTCGCCGACACGGCTTCCAACTCCAATTGGGCATATCCCGCTTTCCTTGCGCATTCAATGCATGCTTCTGTCAGGGCTCGCCCAATGCCCAGTCCCCAGTACGCTTTATCTATACTGATGCCAAAATCTGCCCGATGCCGGGTCTTTTCCCTGCGGCCTATACATCCGATTCCGGCCGAGCCCAAAACTGTCCCGTCCAGTTCAGCAAGAATCTCGATTTCATCGTCGCTGTCCGTTTTCTCCTGCAGATAATCCGCTTCCTGCTGTATGGTAAAAGTGTTTTCTTCAGGGTAAGTGAGCAGATAATCTGTCTGACCGTGCGTGCTTATAAATACATCAAGAAGTGCCTGCGCGTCTGCGGCTGTCCCGTTTCGGAGGATGCAGGCTCTTCCGTCTTTCAGTGTGATCGTTTTGTTATATTCCATTTTTATCTCTTCCCGAATCAAAACCAAGGGAGCCATCAATTCCTATGCTCCCAAGCATCTTCATGCCCATCTCATACATCATGCGGATGGCTTCATCTTTCGGTAACCGATAGCTGTCAAACATCATCATGACAGCCAGCCCGTGTGTATAGATGACCACGTCCCTGACAACTTTTCCTATATCCTCAGCGGAAACATCGTACTGGGCGGTAAGCATTTGAAAAGCTTCTTCATTAAACTGGATCTCAAATATACTTTTATCGGTGTATATATGCTCTCCAATCGTCTCTGCAGGATCATCGACATTCACGAACCGGAATACATTCGGATGATCACAGGCACCGGATAGATAATGCTTCCCGGAAATGAAAAATGCCTCTATCGCCTCCCTGCCCTGCATGGCATTCTCCAGCGGGCTATACAGCCTCATCGCTGCATATTTGAACAATTCCTTTTTAAGCTCTGTCATACTTCCGAACTGCCAGGATACCGGCTGCGTGGAACACCCGAGCCTGGATGCAATGGATTTGATCGCCACAGCGCCTATGCCTGATTCATCCAGCAGCTCATACGCTGTTTCCAAAATCATTTCCCTGGTTATCTTTGTCTTTCGTCCCATGATCCGTGCTCCTATTGGTAAGGCTTGCAGTCCAAAGGCCTTGTGCATCCCCAGCCCTGTGATATTTTGGTAAACAAGGTCCTGCCGACCGTTTTAAAGACCACGCCAAGGATCAGCCGCATGGGGAGCGGCAATGTCTCGTGCCCGGTAAATGCTCTGCATTTATCCGTATCAAATCCGGCATTCCTGGCATATTCGCGGCCCATCTCCGTATATGGTCCGGTGACTTTATCCCTCTGTCCGCCTTCAAAGAATCTTATACTGAAATTGTCGCCTTTGACAAGTGTCCCGGCATATTCGCATCCAAGATATCCCGTCAGTTTTTCCAGATAGGCTTCTCCGCATCGAAGCTGTATTCCCTCCGCAAATCCGCTCTGCAGTATATAAGCTATCCTCGTACCGTCATTCTTGGGGGACAGCGTTTCGAGAAATTCCATCAAAAGCCCCGGGATGCACTCCACGTAAAGAGGAAGCGCGATCAGGATATTGGTGTTGGCGTAATAAGCCGCACGGATGTCATCCCACTGTTTTTTGTCCGATATCTCGTACTGTTCAAATGTCGTTCCGTTCTCACACATTCCCCGGGTAAATTTATCGATTATTTTATCCGTATTACTGAACTTTTTGACCCGGGGACTTCCGTTAATGATCAGCACATGCATGCTGCCGCCTCCTTTACTTCTTCGGATGAGTAAACTCCGAGTGAATTGCTCCCCATATTCAATGCAGCCCGTTTAAGCCACCTGTCCAGATATTCCCTGTCGGCATCTCCCTTATAGATAATGCCCATATCTGTCCTTTGGTCATAACGCGCAACATGACGCATCTGGTCACCGTTGAATTTAAGGTACATGGTCATTATCGGCAGTATCCTGTCGAAAATGTTCTTGCCCTTATGATCTATAAAGCCCAATGCTGTTGATGTTATTACCCATAACTGGTCCGCATGGATGATCTTCTTTAAGATGATCTCATAGTCATCTTTGATCGAACACTCTCCCGGAGTCTTAAGCCAGCAATAGTTGCATCCTATGCAATGACTGATGTTCAGTCCGGCAGCTTCCACCACCTCCGGCCGGGCGCCGCTTCCCGCAGCCCTCTCTTTTATCTCGTCGGTTATAGACGTATCCGAAGTGGTATTTACAATCAGAACCATCCTTCTCCTCCTTTAACGAATTAAGAAGCTCTAGTAAAAATGCAAATAATATAAACTTGTTTATATAAACATGTTTATATTATATCGGATCACACTATTTGTCAACCCTGTATAATTAAGAGGATCAAAAATGCCGCAAGCCATAAGGCTGCGGCAATAAAAGAACTAACTTCAACTTATGAATGGTCCTGCCCGTATCTCGCCGCTGCCCATTCAGCTGCCAGTTTCTCCGGATAGATGACCTCATCGGCCCCGCTGCGGAGCAGCAGTTTTTCCTGAATTTCACCGTTCGCGCGGCCGATGACTCTGACGGCGCCCATCTCTTTCAGCAGAAAGATCGTCATCAGTGCATACTGAAAGTCGGAAGCGATCGTCACAAAGCACAGGTCATATTCCCTGACTCCGAGAGACTTCAGGAATTCCTCGTTTGTGCTGTCCCCGATCAGGGAATCCGTGACATATGACTGGATCGTGTTGATTCGCGTCTCATCATTGTCTACAGCCATGACCTCATATCCGATCTCCATCATCCTTTTTGCGATCAGCGTTCCAAGGTGATTCACACCGATCAGTAAACAAGACTTCATCGATTTGTTTTCCTCCTTCCGGCACTCAGCCTGTCTTTGTTTCAGGATCAGCCAACATTGATCTTCTCCACCGGGCACCGTGATACTTCCGGTTCACTTCCCGAGATCGCGGCATACATCAGCGTCAGACCGCCCACCCTGCCGAAAAACATAAGCAGCATCAGAATGATGTGCGAGAAAAGCCCGAGAGAAGGCGTGATCCCGAGGGTCAGTCCAACGGTTCCGACAGCAGACGCCGTCTCAAACAAACAGTGCTTCATAGGCAGCCCTTCCACTGTGCTTATCAGCATAGCTGCGGACACAGTCAGGAACAGGTAAAGCAGAACAAGGGCAGAGGCACTGAAAACCGTGCTGTCCTCCACTCTCTTTCCGAACATCCGGGTCTCCTTTTTCCTCCGAAATACGGAGAATGCATTTGCGGCAAATACTGCCAGAGTGGTGTTTTTCATACCGCCCGCTGTTGAACCCGGAGAGCCTCCGATCACCATGAGCACGATCATGAGGCCAATTCCCGCTCCGCTCATCTTTGTAAGATCCGCTGTATTAAATCCGGCGGTCCTGGGTGTGACAGACTGAAACAGGGAAAGGCTCAATCTTTCCGTCAGCGAAGTGCCCGTAAACTCCGTAAAGAAATACAAGACAGCCGGAACGATGATCAGGACTGCCGTTGCCGCAAGGATCACCT
>JBGUOI010000288.1:0-19400 GCA_045118075.1 Porcincola sp.
TCTGGAAGGGACTGGAGAACCGGCGCGCCAGGAAGTTTTTTTTGATGATCGCACTGCTGGTGTCGGTGGCACCCTCAGGGGTGAATATCTGGAGGCTTGTCCCCTTAAGCTGGTGGAAGACACCCTCCTCCAATACGATCTATATCAAGTGGATACCGTACTGGTTTAAGCACCTGTATCCGTTTGCCTACTATTTTATAGGATGTTACCTGGCGGAGTATAAAGTCCGCTTTGACCGGCGAAAATGTCTGTGCGCAATTGCGGCGCTGACTTTATTTGCAGGGGCTTTCAGTTACTGGCGCAGTACGCCGGAGACTTTCATGAGCGCGCCGTGGTCAAACTATGCTTCGCCGATCACTGCCCTGATGGCGTTTCTGATTTTTGTTTATATCCTTTCCGGGGACCATCGGAAGATGTCCGCGCGGTCAGTGTCGTTCTTTAAGTTCTGGGCATCGCTGACATTCGGCGCTTACCTGCTCTCCAATATTTCGGACACGGTGCTCTATGACCGGCTGGCGCTGGCAGTGCCCGATCCCGAAATGAGGCTGGTGTGGATCCTTGTGACGGTGCCGCTGTCGGCCGTGGCAGCGTGCATTATGTCTTGGGCGGTCAACCTGCTGGCGGTCCCGCTTTCGGCGAAACTGACGTCGCTTGCGTGGAAAGCGATCGCACGATTCAATAAACCGACGGAAGAATGATCAAAGGGGGTATTTGATTTAAGATGGCTGAGAAAAAAAAGGCCGGTCCTTCCCTCGAAACAACCGAATCCTTATATGAAAAAGCAGTAGAAAAGCTGGAGAGCGAGCCGTTCATCGTCTCCGATTCCTATCGAATCGATAACTATAACCTGGCGGCAGACATGTTTGAACAGGTGGGAGACTATGAGGACGCCCCCGGCCTGGCGAAGCACTGCCGTGAAATGGCGGCTGTTTCAGCCCGGGAAGCTGAACGTAAAAAATATGATGATGCGGTTCGCCGTATGAACAGTGCAGTGACGCTCGACCAGCAGGAGAAGGTCTGCGAGCAGTTCAGAGAACTGGGAGACTACAAAGACAGTGCCGAGCTTCTGGCAAAGACCAGCCGGATCGTTGAAAAAGGCCGTAAAAAGGGAGCCGTAAAGCGTTTTGTGATCCTGGCGGTCATCGCAGCGGCGGTAATCTTTCTGGCCGTATCCTGGACAACCGGCCTGGCACGGTACATGATGGCGATGGTCTATCTGAAAACTGGCTCATACACCAATGCGCGGGCAGCTTTTGAGAGGCTGGGAGATTTCCTGGACAGTGAAGAACTGGCACTGGAAGCAAAACACGAATCGCTTATCCATGCGAAAGAAGGATCCGTGGTACCTTTCGGAAGTTATAAATGGAAGGTACTTGAAAAGGACGGCTCTGTCATGACCATGATCGCTGCGAGCATCGGAAAAAGCAGTGATTTTTACAGCGTGATCTTTTCAGCAGATAAAGCCGGCTGGGCAGATTCGGAACTTCGCTCCTGGCTGAACGGGGAGATCTATGAGGAAGGCTTTTCCGATGAGGAGAAGGCGATGATGCTTCTTCAGCAGGTCCCGGAGACGGTGAATGAGGAATTCGGAACAAAGGCCGCAGGCTGCGAAGATTACCTGACAGTGCTCTCCGCCGAGGAGTGCCCGCGCTGGCAGGAGGCGCTGGACACGCTGAGCATGGACTATTATCTGCGTACTCCCGGTGAGGATGAGACGAAAGAAGTCTTTATCTCGGGAGGATCCCATAAACCGATGCTTTTCGGGTGCCCGAAAGACACAGCCTTGGCGGTGCGTCCGGTCATCCGGATCGACATTTCAGGTCTGGAAGGAGAGGAATAAGATGAATTCACTGCGATTCAGGATAAAAATGTTCCGTCGGTACCAGGACCTGATCGGGGAACTGGTGACGAGAGATATTAAACTCAGGTACAGGCGGAGTTTCCTGGGATATGTCTGGAGCATTCTTAATCCGCTCCTGATCATGACGATCATGACGATCGTCTTCTCCGCCATGTTCAAAAAGAACATCGAGAATTTCCCGGTCTACCTGCTGATCGGCCGGATGAGTTACGATTTCATGAAGAGTGCCACCAACGCCGCCATGAAGTCCGTAACGGGAAATGCGGCGCTGATGAAGAAGACCTATATTCCGAAATATATCTTCACGGTTGCGAAAGTGACCAGTTCGCTGGTGGACTTCGTATTTTCACTGGGGGCGCTGATGATCGTGATCATCGTCACCCGCTCCGGCTTCCATCTGACGATGCTGTTTCTGCCGGTCGTTTTCCTGCAGCTTTACATCTTCAGTATGGGACTTGGTTTCCTATTGGCGGCGCTTCACGTGTTTTTCCGTGATATCCAGTATATCTACAATGCCGTGCTGACAGCGTGGATGTATCTGACGCCGATCTTTTACCCGATCCAGAGCCTGCCGAAGTCTCTGCAGCTCTTTATCAGCTACTGCAATCCGCTTTATTACTATGTGACTCAGTTCCGTTCGTGCGTGCTTCACGGGAGAATGCCGGAGAGCCGGCTGATCATCGGAGGCTGGGTGATCGCACTGGTGATGATGGTGATCGGACTTTTGGTTTTCCAGCGGCATAAAGATAATTTTATCCTCTATATCTGATTGTTGGGAGAGAAGTATGAGCAAAAATGTGATCGATGTGGATCATGTCTATATACGGTTCAACCTGGCCAGTGAAAAGGTGAACAATCTCAAGGAATATGCCATTAAGATGGTGAAAAATGAGCTGATGTTCCAGGAATTCCTGGCACTGAAAGATGTGAATCTCCACATTAAAAAGGGAGAATCATGGGGGCTGATCGGCAGCAACGGTTCCGGAAAGTCAACACTTTTAAAAGCCATCACCGGAATCCTGCGCCCGTATGAGGGCACGGTGAAGGTGAGGGGAAGCATCGCACCGATGATCGAACTTGGCGCCGGTTTTGACATGGACCTGACCGCCCGTGAAAACATCTACCTGAACGGAGCGGTACTCGGACACCCCAAGGAGTTCATGGAAGAACATTTTGACGAGATCGTCGAGTTCGCCGGAATCAAGGACTTCCTGGATTCTCCCATCAAGAACTATTCTTCCGGTATGAAGGCCAGGCTCGGCTTTTCGGTCGCGACCATGGTGGAGCCGGAGATCCTGATCGTGGATGAGGTCCTTTCCGTGGGCGACTATCAGTTCCGCAAGAAGTGCAGCGAGAGAATGGAACAGCTTCTCTCGGGCGGCACCACCCTTTTGTTTGTCTCCCATAATATCGATCAGGTCAGGCACCTGTGTGACCATGCCCTGTGGCTTGATCATGGAAACACGATCATGTCCGGAGACAGCGACGTGGTCTGCAGCGCTTACAGCAGAAGACAGGAGCTTGAATTCCGGATCGAGAAAAAGAAAAAGCAGGAAGAAGAAGGGAAAAAGAAAAAGAAGTACGATTACCTGATCGTCGGGGCCGGCCTGTTCGGTGCGGTTTTTGCCCGGGAAGCCTATAAGGCGGGTAAACGCTGCCTGATCATCGACAAGCGTGACCATATCGGCGGAAATGTGTATACTGAGAATGTGGAAGGCATCAATGTCCACAAATACGGGGCACATATTTTCCACACCAGTGATGACGCGGTCTGGAAATACGTGAACCAGTTTGCCAAATTCAATCATTATATCAATGCCCCGGTGGCGCGCTATAAGGATGAGATCTATAACCTGCCGTTCAACATGAACACTTTCAGCAAACTGTGGGGCGTGAAGACGCCGCAGGAGGCGAAAGACAAGATCGCCGCGCAGATCGAAGATCTCCATATCGGGGAGCCGCAAAACCTTGAAGAGCAGGCGCTTTCCCTGGTGGGAACGGATGTCTATGAGAAACTGGTGAAGGGCTACACCGAAAAGCAGTGGGGAAGAGCCTGCACCGAGCTTCCTGCCTTTATCATCCGCCGGCTGCCGCTTCGCTTTACTTACGACAACAACTATTTCAACGATACCCATCAGGGCATTCCCGAGGGCGGCTACACCAGGATGGTAAAAGCCATGCTCGAAGACGTGGATGTGGAGCTGGGCATTGATTATAAAACATATGTCAGGGATAATCCGGATACTTTTGAGAAAGTGATCTATACCGGACCCATTGACGAGTTCTTTGATTATCAGCTGGGCCACCTGGAGTACCGGTCCCTGCGGTTTGAATCCGAGACGCTGGAAACGGATAACTATCAGGGCAATGCGGTAGTCAACTATACCGAGCGGGAGGTCCCCTATACCAGGATCATCGAACACAAGCATTTTGAAAATTCCGACAGCCCGGTGACGGTGATCACCAGGGAGTATCCGGTCGACTGGGAAAGCGGCATGGAGCCCTATTACCCGGTGAACGATGAAAAGAACAGTTCTCTTTACGAAAAGTACAAAGAGCTGGCCGGGAAGGAGCCGAATGTGATCTTCGGCGGACGCCTGGGAAGCTACCAGTATTACAATATGGACCAGGTGATCGCGGCTGCTTTGGATACAGCCGGAGAGCAGCTTAACCGGAAACGGTTTACCGGTAAGGAGGACATGTCATGAGCGGAATGAAAAAGTTCAAGGAAAAGCTCAAAGAGACATCGTTCGGAATGTTTCTTGCCAGGACCTACTGGAGTTTCCGTAAAATACCCGCTGTAAAAGAGTGGATCAAGCGGCACCGGGATAAGTGCAGGGACAAACTGCTCTTTGAGACCCTCCCGCAGATCTACGACGGGGAGAAGACAAAACCGGTCGATGAGAACAAGATCATTTTCGTGGAAGCGAGAATCGAAAAACTTGGCAACAGTTTTACCTATATTTATGATATACTAAGTACGGAGTATAATTTTGATATCCATACTCATTTCCTTCGGGAGACCTTTGTCCCGAGAAAAGAGTATGAAGCCAACTGCAGGAAAATGATCAAAGATGCGGCGACGGCGAAGTATATCTTCTTAAGCGAAGCATCCGATGTGATCAGCTGCATTGAAAAACGTCCCGAAACGGTGGTCGTACAGCTGTGGCACGCCTGCGGCGCTTTCAAGCGCTTCGGCATGAGCACCGCGCAGTACCTCTTCGGCCTTGACGCCGAGGGACAGCGCCGCCACCCGTTCTATAAGAATTTTGATTATGTGACCGTATCCAGTCCGGAGATCATCTGGGCTTACAGGGAAGCGATGGACCTGGATTACAACGGAAAGGATACGCAGGTGGTGCCGGTCGGGACCAGCCGGACGGATGTTTTCTTCGATGATGATTACATCAACAGCGCCTACGAGCGGCTGTATGAATGTTTCCCCGCAGCCAGGGGCAAGAAGGTCATCCTGTTTGCACCCACCTTCCGCGGGCGCATCGCAAGGGCGACGACCGCTACCCGGTTCAATCCGTGCAAATTTTACGAATCCTTGCGGGATGAATACGTGCTTGTGATGAAGCACCACCCGCTGGCCAGAAAGCGTCCCGTTCCCTATCTGGAGATCGGAGACACTTTCGTGTACGATGCTACGAATACGTTATCGATCGAGGATCTTCTCTGCGTCAGTGATATCTGCATCTCGGATTATTCCTCACTGATCTTTGAATACTCGCTGTTTGAGAAACCGATGCTGTTTTACGCTTATGATCTGGACAACTACTTTGACTGGCGCGGTTTCTACTATAATTATGATGAACTTACCCCGGGACCGGTATGCCGATCTCACTATGAGATGATCGATTACATCAAAAACATTGATACTCGGTTTGACAGGGATAAGGTCAGGGCTTTCCGTGAGAGGTTCATGAGCGCCTGTGACGGACATGCTACTGAACGTATATTGGAACTGGCAATGGGCAAAGAAAAACTGGAAGAAATGAAAAGAGCGTAAGGAGGACAACATGAAAACGAAAAGCATGAAAATCAGACGGCTGCTGCTCGCCACGATCGCACTGGTGATGCTCCTGAGCACGGCTGCCATGGCAAAGACGATCACGCTGAAGTACAACAAGAGCCAGAAGCTTTATTATGCGGCCTATACGGCAACCAAGGATGAGACTCTGTATTTCAAGATGCCCGTGAAGTACAATGGCCTGCTCGATGTTACCGGCGGCTACTATACTTCTTACGGCGGCCCTTACGGGATCAGCACCACAATGTACAATGCCAACGGATATCGCCTTGATTACTGGTCATCCAATTATGTCAATTTTGAGAATTCCGATTCCTATGAGCGCTATGCGGTCACTCCCGGAAATTATTATTTCAAGGTAAAAGCCTATAAAGGAAACAGATATGTCTTCGGAGCCGGTTATGTTCCCAAGGTAATCGCTTCTCCCAAAGGCGGCGCCACCAAGGCCAGAGCTTATACCCTTGCCCGCGGCAAGGCAGCTTCCGGCATCATCAGCTCTTACAGCTACAAACAGCAGAAATGGTTCAAATTCTATGTGCCCAAACAGAGCAAGGGCGTGAAGATCCGCGTGCTCGTCAGCGGCGGACAGGGACCGACGACTGCTTACATTGCCGGACCGAACCTTTCTTCAACCAGAAAGATGACCATCTATGCCCAGAAGGGTTACAACAAGTGGGAAGACCTGAGCATGTATACACAGGTGTACGGCTCCCGTTCCTACAAGACCGGCCCGAAGCCCGGCTGGTACTATGTGCTCGTCACCAAGGGAACCGGCAACCAGAAATATGCTTCCAGCCGGTTTGCCATCAAGTGGAGTTATTATAACTTTTGATGACGTAATTTTTCAGAGCCGCTCAGGCGGCTCTTTTTTGTCTGTTGACAGCACAAACGGATTAAGAAGGTCATGAAAACAAACCGTATCGAAAAAGCAGGAAGACTGCCGCTTATCACGTTCGTCCTGGTGATGCTGCTTTGCACAGCGGTGTCGGCGAAGACGGTCGCTCTCAAATATGATAAGGAAGAAAAGAAATATTATACTATTTACAGCGCCCAGGAGAGTGAAACGATCAGTTTCAGGATGCCGGTGAAGTATAACGGACTTCTTTTCGTCGACGGAATCCGTGAGAATATCTCTACGGGAAGCACCGGCGGCGTAGCCCTCACCATGTACAATGCCAAAGGTGACCGCCTGGACTTCAAAGCGTCCAACTATGTGGATGCCACCACCGGGACAGTAGTGACCTATGCCGTTTCCCCGGGGAATTATTATTTCCGGGTAAAGGTATCGAAAAATAATAACTATCTTATCCGGGCCGGTTATTTAAAGGGTTCTTCGATGACATCTCCTAAAGGAGGAGCCTCCAAAGCCAAAGCGTATACACTCGCCCGGAACCGGGCGGCGGGAGGCCTTATCAGCGCCGCCGCATACAGCGTCCGGAAATGGTTCCGCTTTTATGTCCCCAAAGGGAGCAGGCCTGTAAAGCTGCACATTCAGATCAGCGGAGGGCAGGGTTATACGACCGTCTATGCGGCCGGCCCGAACAAAGGCTCGACCAGGAAGATCCGGATCAAAGCGGGAAACGAGACCCCCGTGAGTAAGGATCTGTACCTGTACCAGCCTGCGGGTGCAGGCTCGGGACCGAAAGGCCCGAAGCCCGGCTGGTATTATGTGCTCTTTACCAAAGGAACCGGAAATGAAAAGTATTCTTCCGGGCAATTCGCGGTCAAATGGAGTTATTACTGACCACCGTCATAAAATAAAAAAAGAGCCGCATCTGCGGCTCTTTTTTGCGGGCAAAATATCCTGTTGTTATTTATAGTTTTTGTCAAGCAGGCGTGAGGCGTACGAGATGATCCGCTTGTTGGTGTCAAGCGTGTAGTGAAGACCGTCTGCTTTATGATACGTTGTCAGGTCTGCTGTCGGCCACCCCGTCTTTCTCAGGTATGTGTTGACATCGAGATAGGTTACGGTCCCGTCCAGTTCTCTGGAGAGCTTGTCATTAAAGTTTTTGAGAAGAGGCTGAGTCCTCTTTTCCCAAAATCCGGGAGAACCGTTCAGCTGCTTGTGCATCGTGTGCTGGACGGCGCAGAAGGGGTTCAGGCTCATAACGTAAGGCTCACAGCCCAGAGTCCTGAGTTCTCTGGCTTTTGAACGGTAGAAGGCAACATATTTGTCAATATTTCGCATATCATTGATGCCATGGCAGAATATGACCGCTTTTTTGCCGCGGATCTTCCTGTTGTCGGCTTTTAATTCCCTCAGGAGCCAGCGGTAACCTTCGCCTTCCACCCAGGGATATTTGGACCCGCCGAGCGCCAGGATCTTTGTCTTTTTCAGGGTGTCGGAAAACTGGAAATCAATATGTTTGATTCGGGAATCGCCCAAAATGTATACCTGGGCGTATTTTTTCGACTCTCTGACTTTCACAGTCGACCAGCGCAGCGTGTTGCGGGTGGGAGAATCCGCCGCGACCATATAATAGGTTCCCGGCTTTTTCGGGATAATATCGCCTTCCAGGTATTGCGGATTGCATGTCTGGCCTTTTTTTGTGCTCCACCCCTGGAGCGTCTTTTTTTCTCCCAGATAAACGGAAGGAAAGCGTACGGTACTGCCGTCAGGGACGACGACCTTGTATTCACTGCCGTCGATCATCTCCAGGTACGTTTTGGAACTGTCTTTTTTAGCGAAGACAGCATAAAGGTTCCGGTTTTTGGCTGCCGTCAGCATCTCACCGGCTTTATATTCCGCAGTGAGCTGACTGGTACGCGACGACCAGCCGAGAAACGCACAGCCTTCGGTATTGGGGCATTTCGGAAGGGTGACCGCGCTGCCTTCCGGAGCGTAGGTTCTGAGATTCCTGTATTCTGCCCCGGCAGACTGTGAAAAGAAGCGCACACATACCGTTCCCCTTTTCCGCACCACGGCATAGAGGTTCAGGTCAGCGGCTGCAGTGTATTTCTGACCGCAGATGAAGTCTGCCTTTACGTTATCATTTGTCCGGGACCAGCCGGCAACGATGTAGGAGGCCGGTGTTTTTACGGAAGGCGCCTGCCAGCTTTCGCCTTTGCAGAAAGTGATCCTCTCACCGGTATACTCCGCGCTCCCGCTGCGGTTCCAAAAGCGTACGGTAAAGATCTTTTTCCAGACGGGTGTGAGGCGGACATTTCCCCTGACCGTAAATGTTTTTCCGCTTTGCACCAGGCCGGTCCTGCCGTCGTTTCCGTGAATCATCCAGTAACAGCGTTTTCCGTTCCGGTCTGCTACTTTGACTGTACGTACCCGGGCATCCGCTTTGACTGAGGTGTTCCATTTTTCCGGGGTGTTGATAAACTTCCCGCTCACCATCTTTCCGTACTGTACGGAAAAGACGGAGTCTTTGGCTGATACAGCCATGACCGGCAGGATGATCATCAGGATCATCAGCCAGCCGGCCAGGAGCAGTTTTCTTTTCGGCATTATGTCTGTTCTACCTGCTTTCTTGAGCATTTATTCCCCGTATTTATCCGCAAAACGCGCAGGGGACATAATTTTGTATTATTATAAGGAAATAGAAGTTGATTGTAAAGATGTTGTGCGGACAAAAAGCATCCGCATTTTACTTATGACGGCGAGTGTGATATATTGAAAATGGTGTGTTCTCATCAAATGAGGAACAGTGAAAGCAGCACTGAGCTTTATTGATTTTTATGGGGAGAGCAGTAAGAGGTAAGGAGTATGAACAAAATGAAAAAAGTAAGAGTAGGATTGGTGATCTGGATTGCGCTGGTAATGACCTGCCTTACGGGGATGACAGCAGGAGCTTCCTATGCCACCACAAACATGAAGTATTACCGGGATAAAAAGGTATACGGAAGTGCATTCCGCCCGGGAAACCAGGAGTATGTCTACAGCCGGATCGTACTTCCCTATGACGGGACGATCGCCGTATCCGGAATCAGGACGACAACAAAGGGTGTAAACGGAACGATCGATGCCATTTTGTGCAACAGCTCGATGCAGCCGATCGACGTATACGGACATGCCTTCGTGCGGTATGATGCTTCAAATCTGGTGTACCAGACCTACGGAGTGACAAAGGGCACCTACTATATCCGGACGACCACAAAGGGCAGAAAAGGTCAGCGCTTCCAGGTGTTCAGCTGGTATAAGTACAGAACGGGGAATGCAGGAGGAGCGGATAAGGCGCATGCTTTCGAACTGAAAAAGGAAGAGCCTGTGACCGGAGTCATCGCGGGAAGCTATTACCAGTACAGATGGTTCAAGTTTAACGTGGGCGAACTTAAAAAGCCGGTGAAACTTCGCATTCTTTTTAACGGCGGACAGGGACAGACTAATGTTTACCTGGCAGGTCCCGCGTTTGAAGAGACAAAGAAATATGAGATGAAACCGGTCTGGCGCAATCCGAAGAGCCTTACGATCACATTAAGCACTACCATTCCGGATCCGAAATTCCCGAAGGATAAGAAAAAGGCCAAGGTAGTGGGACCTTCGAAAGGAACCTATTATGTGCTCGTCACGAAGGATGCCAAGGATAAACGCATGCGCTTCTCTTCCGGAGGATTCGCAATCAAATGGTGGTACTGATCAATGTTCAGATGGATTAAAGACCTGTTTTTCAAATGCTATAACAACCGGGTGCTTCGGTATATCTTCTACGGCGGACTTACGACGCTTGTAAACCTTGCCGTCTACTATCTGCTCAGGCTGGTATTTAAAGTGCCGATGACGCCCGCCAATGTGGCTTCGATCATCTGCGCTATCCTGTTCGCGTATTTTGTCAACTCGCGCTTTGTCTTTGAGACGAAGGCGGTGGGCTTTTCGGAGCACTTTATTGAGTTTGTTAAATTCTGCGGAGCCAGGGTCTCTACACTGGTGATCGAGACCTGGGGCGTATGGTTTATGGCCAGTGTCCTGAAGATCAACGATCTGGTGGGCAAAGTCATCATCCAGTTTATCGTGCTGGCTCTCAATTATGTTTTCAGCCGGTTCCTGGTATTCACCCGCGGACGCCGACAGGAAAAAGGCTGATCCCGGATAAGGAGTATTGTTTTGAACGGATTATTATCAGTAGTGCTTCCCTCGTACAACGAGGAAGAGATGCTTCCGAAAGCAGCATCTGTGCTGGGAGAGCTGCTGGGCAATTCCGGCATTCCCTATGAACTCGTTTTTGTAGATGACGGATCGAAAGACCGCACCTGGGAGATGATCAAGCAGGCGGCCAAGTCGGACCCGAATGTTCACGGCGTTCATTTTTCCAGGAATTTCGGAAAGGAAGCCGCGATCTTCGCAGGACTTTCGGCGGCATCGGGGGACTGTGCGGTCGTCATGGACTGTGACCTGCAGCATCCGCCGCAGACGGTGGTGGAGATGTATGAGCTGTGGCAGGCCGGATATGAAGTGATCGAGGGCGTTAAGCGCAGCAGGGGTAAGGAAAGCCCCATGCATGCGATGGCAGCCGGGACGTTTTACAAGCTGATGAGCAAGTCGGCCGGTTTTGATATGTCCCGGGCTTCCGATTTCAAGCTTATGGACCGAAGGGCGGTCGACACGCTCCTGGCCATTCCCGAGAGAAACGCATTCTTCAGGGCGCTCTCATCCTGGATCGGCTTTAAGACGACCACGGTAGAGTTTGATGTCCAGGAACGTGAAGCGGGTCAGTCGAAATGGTCCACCGCTTCGCTGATAAAGTATGCGATCACCAACATCGTAGGCTACTCATCCCTGCCCATGCAGTTTGTTACGGCAGCCGGAATACTGGTCTTTATATTTGCGATCGTGATGGGGATCGAGACATTGGTCAGGTTCTTCACGGGCCGCGCGGTGGAAGGATTTACGACAGTCATCATGCTGCTGCTTTTACTGGGAAGCATCATCATGATCAGCCTGGGGATCATCGGCATCTATATCTCCAGGATCTACGAGGAAGTCAAAGGAAGGCCGCGTTATATCGTATCTAAGACGATTTAAGGGATGCAGGCCGAAAGGAGAAGGTATGGGAAAAGTATATGCAGCCGTGCTGGCTGGCGGTATCGGAACCAGAATGGGCAATGTGGAGAAACCCAAGCAGTTCATGGAGATCGGAGGGAAACCGATCATTATTCATACATTGGAGAAATTCGCGGTCCATCCGGGACTTGAAAAGGTACTCGTGCTCTCTCCGAGAGCCTGGGTGGGATATACTTCGGACATCATCAAAAAGTACATTCCCATGGGAGCGGACATCCCGGTCATCGAGGGCGGTTCGACCCGCAATGAGACAGTAATGAACGCCATCCGGTATATCGAGAAGGACGGCGGACTGGATGACGATACGATCATCATCACGCATGATTCGGTCCGGCCTTTCGTGACACACCGGATCATCGAAGAAAATATCAGGTACGCGGAAGAGTACGGTGCCTGCGACACCGTCATCCCGGCAACCGACACGATCGTCCAGAGCATTCAGGATGACCGGATCGACCAGATCCCGGACAGAAGATTCATGTACCAGGGCCAGACGCCGCAGACCTTCCATGCCAAGAAGCTGAAAGATACCTACGAAGCGCTGACGAAAGAAGAGAAAGAGACCCTGACAGACGCCTGCAAGATCATGGTCCTTAAGGGAGAACATGTGCATCTGGTACAGGGCGAGGTATTCAATATCAAGATCACTTATCCCTATGATATTACCGTAGCCCAGGCTCTGCTGGGCATGAAAGTGGAGGGTTGATATGCTGAACGCGGTATACCAGCTGGTGAGACCGAGGCAGTTTGAGATCGTCTTTAAGGACATCTCGCTGGATAAGGAACATGTGCTTGTAAAGCCGTCCCATCTGTCCATCTGCAACGCGGACCAGCGCTACTATCAGGGCAAGCGCTCTGAGGAGATCCTGCGCGCGAAACTGCCGATGGCGCTGATCCATGAGGCGATCGGCAATGTGATCTATGACCCGACCGGGACATTCCGTACCGGAGACAAAGTCGTCATGATCCCCAACGTACCCGTTGACAAAAGCGAGGTACGGGCAGAAAACTATCTGCGCAGCAGCCTTTTCAGAGGCAGCAGCATGGATGGCTTCATGCAGGAATACATCGAGACGGTTCCCGATCGCCTGGTCGCGATCCCCGATACGATCACCAATGACCTTGTGGCAGCGTTCACGGAGATGGTCAGCGTGGTCTATCACGCACTGTCCAGGTTTGACAGAACAGCCCATCAGGAGCGGAAAACGATCGGTGTTTGGGGCGACGGAAATATGGGCTACTTTACAGCCCTGCTGCTCAAAGCCCGCTTCCCGCAGTCGCGGGTGATCGTTTTCGGTGTGATCGAGAGCAAGCTGGCAGATTTCTCTTTTGCGGATGACATCTGCCTGGTCGGCCAGATCCCGAAAACCCTGACGGTAGATCACGCCTTTGAATGCGTGGGCGGAAACGCATCCGGCCAGGTGATCAACCAGATCATCGACCATATCGCACCGGAAGGGACGATCGGCCTTTTGGGTGTATCCGAAGATCCGGTTCCGATCAATACCCGTATGGTGCTTGAAAAAGGCCTCCGCCTGCTCGGAACAAGCCGCAGCGGACGGGAAGATTTCGAAGGACTTGTGAAGCTCTACAGCGAGAGGAGCGATGTCGTGGAATACCTTGAAAAAATGGTAGGCGGCGTCGTGAAAGTCCGGTCCATCGCAGATATCACAAATGCGTTCGAGATGGATATCTACAAGCAGATGGGCAAGACGATCATGGAGTGGAGCTGAGATGGCAGCACCGGAGGAAGAAAAAGAGGCGTACGTCTACATCCTTTCCTGCGCGGACGGAACCTACTATACCGGCTGGAGCAATGATCCTGCCAGACGGGAAAAAGTCCACAACAGCGGGAAGGGAGCAAAGTACACCCGCTCCCGCCTGCCGGTCAGGCTGGTCTATACGGAAAAACTTCCGGACAGGATCAGTGCGATGCGCAGGGAATATGCGATCAAACAGATGGACCGCGCTGGAAAAGAAAAACTGATCGGGAGCCTGAAATGAGAAAACTTTTTTATTTAATGGGAAAGAGCGCTTCGGGAAAGGATACACTGTACAGGATGCTCCTGTCCGATCCTTCCCTGGCGCTCTCTCCTTTTGTGATCTATACCACCCGGCCGATGCGCGACCACGAGAAAGAAGGAAGAGAATATCACTTTACGGATGAGGAAGGCCTGTCAGGTTTTCTGAAAGACGGGAAAGTGATAGAAAAACGTACCTATCTGACTGTGAAAGGTCCTTGGCACTACTTTACGGTAGATGACGGGGCGATGGAAGCTGGGGAAGGTGGAGACCTGCTTGGCATTGGCACGCCGGAATCGTATGTGAAGATCAGAGATCATTATGGCCCGGAGCGTGTGATCCCGCTGTATGTGGATGTGCCGGATGAGATTCGCAGGGAACGGGCGCTGGAGCGCGAGATGCAGCAGGAAGTACCGCAGCTGGCCGAGATGGAGCGAAGATTTGCCGCGGACGAGATCGACTTTTCGCCTGAGAAATTGAAGGCGGCCGGCATCACACAAGCCTATGACAACAGCGGGGCGGCAGAGGCAACTCTTGAAGAGTTGAAGAAAGTGATCAAAGAGCGTGGGTAAAAACAAGCTAAAAAATGGGCCGCAGGCCCCACGTAGAGGGGGATTTAGCCCCACGGGACTTGGCAGCCAAAGTGAGTGGGTAAAAACAAGTTCAAAAATGGGCCGAAGGCCCCACGCTGAAGGGCGTTTAGGCCCACAGGGCTTGGCAGCTGAAGAGCGTGGGTAAAAACAAGCTCAAAAATGGGCCGCAGGCCCCACGCAGAGGGGCGTTTTGGCCCACGGGGTTTGGCAGCCAAAGCGAGTGGGTAAAAACAAGCTAAAAAATGGGCCGCAGGCCCCACGTAGAGGGGGATTTAGGCCCACGGGGCTTGGCAGCTGAAGAGCGTGGGTAAAAACAAGTTATAGGAGGAGCATTCTGATGGAGAGAAAGAACTGCTGGAAGTCGTACACACCGGAAGACTTTAAGGCGATCGAGGAGCTGTGCACAGGGTACAGGGCTTTTCTGGACACGGGAAAAACGGAGCGTGAGTGCATCGTGGAGACTGTGCGTATGGCGCAGGAAGCCGGCTACCGGGATCTGGCGGATGTGATCGATAAAGGTGAAAGTCTCGATGAGGGTGACCGGGTATATGCTGTCTGCCGCGGTAAGGCAATCGCGCTGTTCCAGATCGGAACACGTCCGCTTACAGACGGGATGCGAATCCTCGGAGCTCACGTGGACAGCCCCAGGCTGGATGTCAAACAGAATCCTTTCTATGAGGATACGGAGATCGCTTATCTGGACACGCATTATTACGGCGGCGTCAAGAAATATCAGTGGGTAACTATTCCTCTGGCTCTTCACGGTGTGGTAGCCATGAAGGACGGCAGCGTAATGAACGTTAAGATTGGTGAGGATGAGGCGGATCCGGTTCTGTGCATCTCCGACCTGCTCATCCACCTGTCCGCGGATCAGCTGGAAAAGAAGGCCAGGGTGGTCATCGAGGGTGAGAACCTGGATGTGATCGTCGGAAGCAGGCCGGTTCCGGAAAAAGACGATAAGGAAGAAGAAGATAAGAAGGAAGAGAAAGAAAAGAAAGATAAAGAAGGCAGTGAAAAGGATGAGAAGTTCTCCGTGCGTGCCGGTATCCTTGCGATCCTGAAGGAGAAATATGACATGGAAGAGGAAGACTTCCTCTCGGCAGAACTGGAGGTCGTTCCTGCCGGACCGGCCAGGGACTGCGGCCTGGACCGCTCCATGATCCTTGCCTACGGTCAGGACGACAGGGTCTGCGCCTATACTTCTCTGAGCGCGCTGCTTCGCACGCCGGTGCAGGCGTACACTTCCTGTGCGCTGCTGGTGGACAAGGAAGAGATCGGCTCTGTGGGTGCGTCGGGCATGCAGTCGCGCTTCTTTGAGAATACGGTCGCCGAGCTGCTCGACCGCGCCGGCATCTATTCCGAACTGAATGTGCGCCGTACGCTGGAAAACTCCAGAATGCTCTCGTCCGATGTGAGCGCAGCTTACGATCCGCTCTACGGGGCTGCCTTCGAGAAGAAGAATGCGGCTTACTTCGGCAGGGGACTGGTCTTCAATAAGTTTACGGGTGCCAGGGGCAAGAGCGGATCCAACGATGCGGACGCCGAGTATGTTGCCTGGGTGCGCCGTGTGATGGATGATGCGAATGTAGGTTTCCAGACCGCGGAACTTGGAAAGGTCGATCAGGGCGGCGGCGGCACGATCGCTTATATCAGCGCGCTTTACGGTATGGATGTCATCGACAGCGGCGTGGCGGTCCTGTCCATGCACGCGCCTTTTGAGATCACCAGCAAAGCGGATATCTATGAGGCTGAAAAAGGATATGCAGCATTCCTGGAGGCGAAAGACTGATCATGAGAGCATACGAAAGACTTCTTAATTACGCGAAAGTATTTACGACAAGCGATGAGGATTCCGACACGACGCCGTCTTCAGCCAGACAGTTTGACCTGGCGCGTATGCTGGTGGAGGAAATGAAGCAGATCGGGATCGAGAACGCCCGTGTGGACGACAAATGCTATGTGTACGGATCCATCCCCGCCACGGAAGGGATGGAGAATGTACCCGCCATCGGGTTCATCGCCCATATGGATACCGCTCCGGATTTTTGCGGGGCAGGGGTTAATCCTCAGATCCACGAGAATTACGACGGAAGCGATGTGCCGCTGGGAGAGAGCGGAAGAGTTCTTTCTCCGGAGATGTTTCCGCGTCTTAAGGAACGGATCGGCCAGACCCTGATCACCACCGACGGGACCACGCTGCTCGGCGCCGATGACAAGGCCGGCATTGCCGAGATCATGACCGCGGCGGAGAAGATCATTGCCGAAAAGATCCCGCACGGGAAAATGTGCATCGCTTTTACCCCGGATGAGGAGATCGGAAGCGGAGCTCAGGACCTGGATCTGGAACGGTTCGGAGCGGCCTTTGCCTATACCCTTGACGGAGATTACGAGGCGCAGGTCGTTTATGAGACTTTCAATGCTGCTGCGGCCAAGTTCGAAATCAACGGTTTTAACATCCATCCCGGTGAGGCAAAGAACAAGATGATCAACGCGGCCCTGCTGGCTACGCAGATCGTCGGTGCCCTGCCTTCTTTCGACACTCCGCGCGATACCGTGCTGTATGAAGGTTTTTATCATCTGACGGGCATCGAGGGAGATGTGGAGCATGCCACAGTCTCTTTCATCGTCCGGGATCACTCTCCGCAGATGTTTGAAGCCCGGAAAACGACGCTGCATCACATCGAGAAACTCATGAATGAGCGCTACGGTGAAGAAACCGTGAAGTTGACCGTCAGGGAACAGTACCGGAATATGGCCGAGAAGCTTGTCGATCATATGCACATCGTGGAAAATGCCAGGGAAGTGGTGCGCTCCCTGGGCAAAGAGCCGGACGGCTCCCCGGTCCGCGGCGGCACGGACGGTGCCAGGCTGACCTTCCGGGGGCTTCCGTGCCCGAACCTCGGAACGGGCGGCGACGCATTCCACGGTCCCTATGAGCACATCACGGCCGAAGCGATGGATTTCTGCGTTGAGGTCGTGATAGGGATCCTGAAAAGGTATGCCTCGCTCGGCTGAAAAGATACAAAAGCAGTTTTATAAACCGGCATCGCCGGTATGAAAGGAATTGATATGAATTACAGGCAAGATCGAAGAGGGGAACAGTTGTCGATCCTTGGCTTTGGCTGCATGCGTTTCAGCCGGAAGGGCGGCGGAATCGATATTCCGAAAGCCGAGAAGGAGATCTTGAAGGCAATTGAGCTGGGAGTCAACTATTTTGACACGGCGTACGTCTATCCCGGAAGTGAAGCCGCGCTTGGCGAGATCCTGGAGCGCAATCATGTCAGGGAGAAGATCCACATCGCGACAAAGCTGCCGCAGTACCTGATCGCAAGCAAGGCAGCCATCGACAAATTCTTTGCGGAGGAGCTGTCCAGGCTGAGGACCAACTATGTCGATTACTACCTGATGCACATGCTGACGGATATCGACTCGTGGAACAAGCTCAAGAACCTTGGAATCGAGGACTGGATTGCCGAGAAGAAAGCTTCCGGACAGATCAAACAGATCGGTTTCTCGTTCCACGGCAACACGGATATGTTCCTTCAGATCCTGAATGCCTATGACTGGGATTTCTGCCAGGTCCAGTACAATTATATGGATGAATTCTCGCAGGCAGGCCGGAAAGGCGTGGAAGCCGCGGCCGCGAAAGGGATCCCGGTGATGATCATGGAGCCGCTGCGCGGCGGCAAACTCGTCGATCTTCTTCCGGAGAGAGCCAAAGCGCTGATCGCGAAGTACGGAGAGGGAAAGAGCCCTGCCCAGCTGGCGTTCAGCTGGCTCTGGGATCAGCCCTCCGTTACCGTTGTTCTTTCCGGCATGAACTCGATCGGGATGGTCGAGGAGAACTGCCGGAGCGCATCGGGGGCAGGTGAAGGCCAATTTACCGACCGCGACCGGAAACTGGTGCAGAAGGTCAGAGAACTGATCAATGAGAAGATCAAGGTGGGATGCACCGGCTGCGGCTACTGCATGCCGTGTCCGCAGGGCGTGGACATCCCCACCGCGTTCCGCTGCTACAATGAGATGTACGTGGAGAACAAGGGAGCAGGCAGACACGAGTACGCCCAGGTGGTGGGCCTTCGCCAGAATCCCGGGTTCCCGTCGAAGTGCATCGGCTGCGGCCGCTGCGAGAAACACTGTCCGCAGCATATCCGGATCATCAGCGAGCTGAAGAACGCAGGAAGGGAACTGCTCCCCTGGTACTACAAGCCCATTCTTGCCGTGGCCAGGAAGTTCATGATGCGCGGAGCGGGAAAGAAAGCCTGAGAACGCGCTTTTGACATTGTATTTTTGACAGCTGATACCAAAAGTGAGTTGACATAAAGACAGTCAGATGATATGATGTTGACGATTTAAAGCATTAACTCACTAAAGTGGAAAATAGTTTATCCCCGGCAGAGTGAAACCGCTTTGCCAGGGTTTTTTCATAAAGGAGGAAAATCATGGAGATCAGGCCGTCACTTGACCGGGTCCTTGAATTATGCTCAAAGGGAAAATACGGGCGGATCCCGGTCAGCTGCGAGATCCTTTCGGATGTTCGCACGCCCATCGAAGTCCTGAGGATTCTGAAAGGGGTTTCGCGTCACTGCTACATGCTTGAATCGGCATCGGAGCACCAGACGTGGGGACGCTATTCTTTTCTCGGTTTTGATCCGGGAATGGAGATCACCTGCCGCAGCGGCCTTTTCAAAGCCGGGGACACGCAGGTAGAGACGGATGATCCCGGCGCGTATATCCGTCAGATCCTCAAAGACCATTTAAGTCCTTCGTTTGATTATCTTCCGCCGTTTACCGGCGGCCTGGTCGGATATTTCTCATATGATTACCTGAAATACGCCGAGCCGACGCTCCGCCTGGATGCGCCGGATTCGGAAGGGTTTAAAG
>JBGUOI010000289.1:0-7706 GCA_045118075.1 Porcincola sp.
TTCCTTACGATGCGAGGGAACGCTTTAATTCTCAGGACTGCCTTTATACGCTGTTTTTAAGGGGCCAGGAAAACGGACAGAAGGTCAACAAGAAGAGAGTGATCTCCGCTCTGAGCCGCTGCCTGAATGCTTATCTTGACTTTGAGACCTATATGGAGTGCGCCGCCAACCCGGATCTTCGCTTCATCGTCTCCAACACAACGGAAGCCGGTATCGTCTATGATCCCGAATGCAAGTTTGAAGATACGCCGGCAAACAGCTTCCCCGGAAAGCTGACCCAGTTCCTTTACAAGCGTTTTCAGCTGGGGCTCCCGGGATTTATCATCCTCTCCTGCGAGCTGATCGACCACAACGGTGATGAGCTTAAGCGCTGCGTTCATGAGTATGTGAAGCAGTGGGGCCTGGGCGATGAGTTTGATGCGTGGGTCGATGCTGAGAATATCTTCTGCTCAACGCTGGTGGACCGCATCGTTCCGGGTTATCCCAGGAACGAGGCTTCCAGGATCTGGGAAGAGCTCGGCTACGAGGATGACAACCTTGATACCGGTGAGATCTTCGGCGCATGGGTCATTGAAGGGCCGCAGTCCATCAAGGACGAGCTTCCCTTTGAGAAGGCAGGCCTTCCGATCATGGTCGTTGATGACGTGACTCCCTACAAGCAGCGCAAAGTCCGCATCCTGAACGGTGCGCATACTTCTTTCGTGCTCGGCGCCTATATGGCCGGGCAGGATATCGTCAGGGACTGCATGAAGGATGAAGTCATCAAAGGGTTCATGAACAAGACCCTTTATGAAGAAGTGATCCCGACACTGGATCTTCCGAAGGATGACCTGCTTAATTTCGCAGCGGCAGTAAGTGAGCGTTTTGCCAATCCGTTCATCGACCATCAGCTGCTGTCGATCTCGCTCAACTCCACATCCAAGTGGAAAGCCCGCTGCATGCCGTCTCTTCTCGAGTACGTGAAGCGCACCGGAAAGCTGCCGTCCTGCCTGACCTTCTCCTTCGCGGCCTATATGGATTTCTACCGCGCCGGAAAAGAAAAAGGCGATGCCTGCCTGAAGGCGGAGCGAAACGGCGAGCCGTTCGAGATCAAGGATGATGAGTGGGTGCTGGATTTCTATCTGGAGCACAAAGATGATGACAACGCCGCCCTGGCTGCGGCCGTGATCGGCAATGAACAGATGTGGGGACGCGAGCTTAAAGAGCTTGACGGTTTTGAAGAAGCTGTTGTCAAATACCTTGACCTGATCGACCGGGTGGGTATGCATGAAGCTATGAAACAGGTACAGGGAGAATAAGGATATGAGAATTGCGGTAATCAATGAAAACAGCCAGGCGGCTAAAAATGAACTGGTGGTGCGGTGCCTGAAAAATGTAGTCGAGCCTATGGGCCACACCGTGGACAACTACGGAATGTACACTCCGGATGATGAGTGCCAGATCACGTACGTAAAAGCCGGACTTCTGGCAGCGATCCTGATCAATGCCGGCGCAGCCGATTACGTGGTGACGGGCTGCGGAACCGGAGAGGGAGCCATGCTTGCGTGCAACGTATTCCCGAAAGTTCTGTGCGGTCATGTGGAGGATGTGGAAGACGCATTCATGTTCGCCCAGATCAATGACGGAAATGCGATCGCCATTCCGTTTGCCAAGAAATTCGGCTGGGGCGGCGAGCTGACCCTGACCTATATGTTTGAGAAACTGTTCGGCTCGGAGAGCGGCGGCGGATACCCGCCCGAGAGAGTTGAGCCGGAACAGCGCAACAAGAAGATTCTTGACGGTGTGAAAGCGATCACAACGAAAGATATGATGACCATCTTAAAGGAGATCGACCAGGATTTCCTGAAAGAGACCATCAGCGGTGAACATTTTGCGCAGCTGTTCTACCCGGCCTGCAAGGATGAGGAGATCGCGCAGTATCTGAAAAGCCTTTGATCCGGCTTTTTTCCGCAGCAACCTGCAGATGAGGTAAGAGTATGGATATCATGAAGAAATTTTCCCTGGAGGGAAAAACAGCGCTGGTGACGGGGGCTGCCTATGGGATCGGATTTGCGATCGCCGAGGGTCTGGCAGCGGCAGGTGCGAAGATCGCATTCAACTGCCGCAGCCGTGAGCATCTGGAAACCGCGCTGGAGGAATATCAGAAAAAAGGGATCGAAGCGCGCGGATATATCTGCGATGTGACCGACGAGGAGCAGGTGTCCTCCATGGTTAAGGAGATCGAAAAGGATCTCGGGAGCATCGATATTCTTGTCAATAACGCCGGTATCATCAAACGCATCCCGATGGACCAGATGAGCGCGGAAGATTTCAGGCAGGTCGTGGATATCGACCTGACGGCGGCTTTCATTATGTCGAAGGCGGTTCTTCCGGGGATGATGGAACGCCGGGCTGGCAAGATCATCAACATCTGTTCCATGATGAGTGAACTGGGGCGCGAGACCGTATCCGCCTATGCGGCGGCCAAAGGCGGCCTGAAGATGCTGACGAAGAATATCGCTTCCGAGTACGGCAGCTGGAATATCCAGTGCAACGGCATCGGACCGGGATATATCGCCACTCCCCAGACTGCTCCTTTACGTGAGAAGCAGGCGGACGGAAGCCGGCATCCCTTTGACAGCTTTATCATCGCCAAGACACCGGCCGAGCGCTGGGGAACACCTGAAGACCTGATGGGAGCGGCTGTTTTCCTCGCTTCGGAGGCATCGGATTTCGTCAACGGACATATCCTTTATGTGGACGGAGGAATCCTGGCCTATATCGGCAAGCAGCCCTGACACAGTGATATTTAGATGAGAGGTAGAAAATAATGTTCGGATATAACCAGGACGCGGTCCCGACCCCGTGTGAACCGGGCGTGACCCGCAGAATCTTAGTTTACAGCGATAACCTGATGATGTGCGAGATCTCCTTTGAAAAAGGAGCGAAAGGCAATTTCCATTCGCATGTTCACGAGCAGATCACCTATGTCGCGGAGGGAAGCTTCTCCTTTACGATCGGGGATGAGACGAAAACCGTGAACAAAGGCGACAGTGTCTATATGCCGTCCAATGCGGTACATGGTGTGACCTGCCTTGAAGAGGGCAAACTGGTCGATGTTTTCTCACCCATGCGTCAGGATTTCCTGAAATAAAGCGGGATTCTTTTACAGAAGGCTCTTTTGCAGAAAGGAAAAGAAAAATGCCGAAGGTGATTCGGATCAACGAAAAAGATAATGTCGCTGTGGCTCTTTCTCCGGTTGCGGCCGGTGAGACCGTCAGCGCGGGCGGAGTCAGTGTCGCCGCCCTGGAAGATATTCCCCAGGGACATAAGATCGCCCTTTTCGATATAGCGGAGGGGGAGAATGTGATCAAATACGGCTTCCCGATCGGTCATACGCTTTGTGAGGCAAAGGCCGGAAGCTGGATGCATACTCACAATGTAAAGACGAACCTGGAAGGGGAGATCGAATACCGGTATGAACCGGATGTTCCCGTGCTTGACAAGACGCAGCCGGCGCAGTTTTCCGGTTTCCTGCGCAAAGACGGAAGAGCTGCCATCCGCAATGAGATCTGGATCATTCCCACGGTCGGCTGCGTCAACGGGATCTGCCAGACCCTGGCAAAAGAAAATGCGGATCTTGTCAGCGGAACCGTTGACGGAATCTATGCGTTTTCTCATCCGTTCGGATGTTCCCAGACGGGGGAGGACCATGCCCAGACCAGAAAGCTGCTCGGCGCGCTGGTAAACCACCCGAACGCAGGCGCAGTGCTGGTGGTCAGCCTCGGCTGCGAGAATCTGACGCATGAACAGTTCCTGGAAGAACTCGGAGATTTTGATCCGGAGCGGGTACGCTTTATGACCTGCCAGGAAGTTACGGATGAGTTTGAGACGGGAAGGGAGCTGCTGAAAGAATGCGCGGCTTTTGCCGGGCAGTTTGAGCGGCAGATGCTTCCGGCGAACAAGCTGGTGATCGGCATGAAATGCGGCGGATCGGACGGCCTTTCGGGAATCACGGCGAACCCGGCTGTCGGAGCATTCAGTGATCTGCTCTGCGCGCAGGGCGGAACGACCATCCTGACGGAGGTCCCGGAGATGTTCGGCGCCGAAGGAATGCTGATGAACCGCTGTGTGAATGAAGAAGTGTTCGGCAAGGCCGAGCAGATGCTCAACGGCTTTAAGCACTATTTCATCAGCCACAACGAAGTGGTCTACGACAATCCCAGCCCCGGCAACAAACAGGGCGGGATCACGACGCTGGAAGACAAGAGCTGCGGCTGTGTCCAGAAGGGCGGTTCCGCCCCGATCATGGATGTACTCGGGTATGCGGACCAGGTGAAGACACCCGGCCTGAACATGCTCTACGGTCCGGGAAATGACCTGGTGTCAGCAACGGCGCTCACGGCAGCCGGCTGTCACATGGTGCTCTTTACTACCGGAAGGGGAACTCCGTTCGGTGCTCCCGCCCCGACGGTGAAGATCGCTACCAATACCGCCCTGTACACCAAAAAACCGGGATGGATGGATTTCAATGCCGGAACGATCGCCGAAGGCGAGCCGATCGGGGAAACCGCGAAGCGCCTGTTCGACCTGGTGCTGGAAGTAGCGGGCGGAAAGAAGACCTGCAGTGAGAACCACGGATACCGTGAGATCTCGATCTTTAAAGACGGCGTGGTCCTCTGATCAAACCTGCTTTATCCCTGACGTATGCGCAGAAGCAGCAGCCTTCCGCTGTTTACGGTCACGCAGGCAGTGCGGCCGGGAAGGGGCTCGTTGCTGATCCCGTAGGGATCTTCACAGGTGAGAGAAGCATTCTCAAGGGGAAACTTTGCATCCCGGATAGTGATTTTGCCGGCGTCGCCCCCGAAGGCGACCAGAGAGAAGAAGGGCCATTCACAGCCGATCTTCCCTTCTTTTCCGGGAGAGAGGATCTCCATTTCCGAATAATCATCCACAGCCAGCGCTTCCTTATGAAGGGAGTCCAGCATCAGCAGGATGCTGAGATTAGCCAGGGTGTGGTCCATACGCCTTCCGGCAATGCCGGTGAGCAGAAACTGCTCAAAGCCTCGCCGGAGGGCTTCTTTTACGGCATAAACCGTATCCGTATCGTCTTTGGCCGTGGGAAGGACGATAGTCTGGGTATCCAGGTGAGGGTTCGGATGAGAATCAAAATCACCGATGACCAGGTCGGCCCGAAGCCCCATCGCCTCCATATGCTGAAGTCCGCTGTCGCAGAAAATGTTGAAATCGTCATCTCGAAGATAGGTTTTCAGATGATCATAATCGGCGATCGCGGCGCCTCCGAAGATCACGCATCTGTTCATTTTTGTCTTCCCTTCTTTCCGTACCGGTGAATATCCATCTCATATTATATTCATATCCTGGCGGAAAAGAAAGCATTTGCCGCCGGGGCGGGATTTACTTTTGACGGCAAAAAGTCTATATTATTAGACAGATGACTGCATTCGGCAAAAAGGAGAGACTTGAATGGTCAAAATAATAGCGGACAGCACCTGTGATCTGTCACCGGAACTGATCGAGCGTTACCAAATTCGTATCCTGCCTCTTTTTGTCAGGCTGGATGAGAAAGAATACCTTGACGGAGTAGACATCACTCCCGATGAACTGTTCAGCTGGTCGGATGAAAATAAAAAGACGCCGTCCACTGCGGCGCCTTCTCCGGAGAACGTCCTGGAAGCCTATGAAGAAGAATTGAAAAACGCTGATGAACTGGTTGTATTTACGATCTCATCCGGCATGTCTTCAAGCTATACAAACTGCTGCCTGGCAGCCGGGCGCTGCAGCGCGCCTGAGAAGGTCACGGTGATCGATTCGGCTAATCTGTCCACGGGAATCGGACTGCTGGTGATTCAGGCAGCCGTTATGGCCCGGGAAGGAGCCGGCGCCGATGCGATCCGCGAAGAGATCGAAAAACTGCGCCCGCTGGTGCGCGCCAGCTTCGTGGTGGATACGCTTGTTTTTCTCCACAGGGGCGGCCACTGTTCCGGGACAGCCATGCTGATCGGGAGCGTGCTGCAGCTGCATCCGCGAATCGCGGTATCTGACGGGGCGATGTCTCCGGGAAAGAAGTATCGCGGCAGTATGAAGCACTTTGTGATGAATTATGTCAAAGACATGGAGAGCGAGCTGAAAACAGCCAGGAAAGAGCGGGTATTCATCACCCACTCGGGCTGTCCCGACCAGATCGTAACGGATGTGAAGCAGTATCTGGAATCGCTCGGAGTCTTTGAGGAGATCCTGGTCACGAGGGCAGGGAGCGTTATTTCATCCCACTGCGGACCGGGTACGCTGGGTGTACTGTTTATCGCAGGAAATTAAGACAAATAACCGGACGCTTGACTTTCCTCCGGCTCCTGACTATAATCAGGCTGTAAATGCTGGGGGAGCGAAAGCTGAGATGTGTTTATACAGACCCTTATCACCTGATCCGGTTAATGCCGGCGTAGGGAAGCAATAAGAGAAGGTATGTAGAACCCCGTGCATCTGCGCGGGGTTTTCTGATTCTGTATGAAAACTGACAGCCGATGTGGAATGACAGAAAGGAGTAAATGATGGAAGCAAGCGTAGCAATTCAATCCCTTCCTGCTGCGGCAGATGAGGAAGAACTGATCCGTATCGTTGACGAGGTGATCGCCTATATCGCCTCGACCGGCTACAATTATTATGTCGGCCCGTTTGAGACAACGATCGAAGGTCCGTATGATGAACTGATGGATATCGTAAAAGAATGCCAGCATATCGCAGTCCGCGCAGGCGCCCCGTCCGTGGCCGCTTACGTGAAGATCAGCTATAAGCCGGAAGGTGAGGTCCTTTCCATTGAAAGAAAAGTCGGGAAATATCACAGATAAGCTGCCGGCTGCAGCCGCGCTCATCCTGATCGTACTGATCTGGCAGTTCCTGAGCATGACCGGCATCGTCCCCGCGTACATGCTGCCATCGCCTGTCGCCGTGGTAAAGGCTTTTATCGAAGACTTTTCCAATATCATGTTCCACGCGTTCACGACGCTGAGGGAGGCGGCTTACGGACTATTGATCGGCATTGTCCTTGCTTTTTGCATGGCGGCTGCGATGGACCGGTTTGAGCTGCTGCACAGGGCGCTTTATCCGATCATGATCATCACGCAGACGATCCCCACCATTGCGCTGGCTCCGGTGCTTGTCCTCTGGATGGGCTTCGGAATGGCTCCGAAGATCACGCTGGTGGTCATCACCACTTTTTTCCCGATCGCCGTGAGCCTGCTGGACGGTTTTAAGGGGGCTGACCCGGATGCGGTCGACCTGCTTCGCGCGATGGGAGCAAATCGGAAGCAGATCTTTTATCATGTAAAGATCCCTTCTGCGCTGCCGCACTTTTTCTCGGGGCTGAAAGTCTCCGCCTCCTACGCGGTGGTTGGGGCTGTGATCTCCGAGTGGCTGGGCGGTTTTGAGGGACTCGGGGTCTATATGACCAGATCCCGGAAAGCTTACGCGTTTGACCGGATGTTTGCCGTAATCCTGCTGATCGTAGTCATAAGCCTGCTGCTGATGAGACTGGTCAGCGTGCTGGGAAATCTGGCCATGCCGCATCTTAAAGTACAGAAGGTCCGGCACAGGAGAAATTGAATGTTGAATACAGAAAGAGGTAGTGTCAAGTGACCTATGAAAAACCAGAGCCAAAGAAAAAAGCTCTAACGAACCTTGAAAATCTGTAGATATTGAAAGCGGAA
>JBGUOI010000290.1:0-8904 GCA_045118075.1 Porcincola sp.
CGCCGAGCGCGTCCACCACCATACCGTGTTGCCTTCTTTGTCGATCGCGATCCGGTCGTTTTCTGTCGGAAGCAGCTCTCTGATTTCTTCGATTGACAAAGCGAAGAAGCCTTCCTCTGTGATCAGATCGCGCAATTCCACCGGGATCGGCAGCGCCTTCATTGCATTCTGCAGGTCCGATCCTTCATACACATTCGAGTTGTTTTCATTAAATACAGTTTCCTGGTCGAGCCCTGTGTGTTTCCAGATCAGCGCTTTCCCGTCCTTGATTCTCAGCGCCCGCCAGAGCGCTCCATCGATCATCAACTCATCGCCTGTCGCGATACCAGCCGCCTGTATATCTATGGTGGTCTTTCTGATTACTTTCACTTCGTTCTCCTTTCGCATACATGGAATGCCCCAGCCGCACTTAAGCCGAATGCTGCAAGGTGCCACGCACTGCACCTGTTCAGCCAGGGCATCCGATCCGTATAGTCATTCGCTGCGCAATTTGGTATGGATTCCGGTGCGTCGGTCCGGACGGCGATCAGGCGTATATCGTTTCATCCTGGTCAGTGCTATGTCGCACGCGCTGCCGGCCTGGAGTCGGGACGGAAGGTATCGATCCTTCTTCTGCTGCAGGTGGGAGTTGATGTAAGGGCCATCCCTGCAGCAGATCTTCCATCTGCGTCCCGTAAATTGTCCGTCTCTCCGGACTGTCGCGGATTCCTGACAGGTTTCTTGTTATCTCCGTCATAACAATAAGCACCGTACCTGCTTGACGTGAGTTTAGCTGTGTGCTGCATCCCTCCGGTCCGTTTACACACATCGACCATAGCGGGATGGCGGGGTTCGAACCCGCGCGCCAGCTGCGCATAAACCAGGCGATCAACCCCAGTAGAACCGGTACCGGACTGTCGCATGCACTCATCATGCCGCTCTACCACTTGAGCTACATCCCACATAAGTTCGCTACCGGTTGCCGCGCCGGCAGCGCACTGCTGCAGTTCACTATGAGCACCAGCTGCAGCAAAGCTCTACTCTAATCCTTCGAGGCGGTCTTTTGCGCCCGAACCGTCTTTGGAAGGATGTTGAGTTAATATTCGGATGGCTTTCATCGACAGAAGTACATCGTTCTCCCGATCCCTGGCGGCGGATCCAGTTCCGTATAGTATTCTCCGATGATCTTATTGGATTGATAGATTACATCTGCCGGCAGCACGCTTCCTTCCTCGAGAAGCTTTTCGGCTGCCTCGATCGCGCCTTTTGTCGGTTCATTGTAGTATTCACCGCTTTTCGTCGGCCCGTACTGCAATGTCGGGTAATCCTGAAAAACGACCTCATATATTGTGTCAGGGAACCGGTCATCAGCGACTCGGTTCAAAACAACCGAACCTACATATAGCATCATCTCTTCCTGGCAATTGCCCGCCTCGGCGGAAATGATATGGCTCAGCACGTACAAGTCTTCATCTGTGTACGTTTTTTCTGTCTCCGTCTCTATGCTGCCGGCCCCTGCCAGTGTGACCGTCAGCAGCAGTGCTGCCATTCCGATCATCAGCTCACCTCCCTGTATGGGTTGAACCACTCTTCGGCCCATCTCCTAGCGTCCTGCTGCCTGATCCGGATGATCTTATTCCTCCTGTTTTTCCTGGCTTCCTTCTGTGCGATCTGTATCGTCATCGCTACTGACTCATAAAGTCCCAGTGTGATCAGCGCCGCCTGCCATAGTTCCGGATCCGCATCTGTGCGGATCAGCGCCATGAGCAATACTGTTATGGCCATGGCCGTCATCCTCGCTATTGTTCCCCTTTTCACCTGTTTCCCTCCCCTTCTTCGAAATCACGATCATCCAGATACGCGAGTGCTTTGAATCTCCACCCCGGGTTATCTTCTTGTGCCGTCTTCACAGCCATCACCTTGGATACCTGATTGTCCAAGCGGACCGCTTTCACCCTGCTGCCGCCGATCTGCGTCATCAGGACGGCGAAACTGTTGGTTTGGACCTTCTTATGGAGGCCGTTCGGCAGCGTAATCGTTTTGTACCCTTTGGTCGGTTTCATATTGTTCCTCTCTCTACATGTGCAGACTTGCGTTTGTACGCACAAAGTCCATAAGTATCGCGGCTGTCATGCCCGATATAACCTTCGTCAGTTCCCTTTTCTTCTATTTCCTGCCATCTCTCCATTGCCGCCATCATTGCATAGCAAAGCGACTTCAAAGCATATTCCGAGATGTCCAGATCAGCAGCATTCACCTTTGTTCTGGCCGGTGTGCTCATTTTTCTTTCTGCCCCTCTCTTTCGTGGATAATGTTTCTGTCAGCCGCTCTCCTTTCCCTTTGGGAGACCTATGCTTCGAATCATCATGCTCCCGGATCATTTTCCACACCCGTTACATCCAATATCGGCTGTGCGGTTCCCTGGAGCATCGGAAGCTCACCATTCCATTTCTTGACCTTTTCCAGTTCAATGAGATCCGGCGTCAATGACTTTGCGATCTGCTCGTTCGCTTCCGCTTCAGCCATTGCCCTGATCCTGGTCGCTTCAGCATCTCCTTCCGCCTGGATCTTCTTCGCATCAGCATCAGCCTGTGCCTGGATCTTCTTCTGTTCTGCCTCTGCCTGGACCTGCTGCGTTAACTGCGTATTCTGGTATTGTGCAGTTTCAGCCGCCAGCTTGGCCTGGGCCTTCTTTTCAATCGCTTCGTTATATGCATCAGAGAAATTAATATTCCCGATCGTCACCGAAACAACATTCACTATTTGGTTCTTATATTTTTCGTTAAGGGATTGTTGGATACATTCCTTCGCAGATCCTTCTATCTTCGTCCGGTCTGTTACTTCTGTATCGCTATAGAGTTTTGTCGCAGCCTTAATGCCCGACTCAATAGATGTTTGTTTGACAAGGTTCTTGTCCCATTCCTCTACGTTCGACCAGATCCAGGCGGCGTATTCCGCATTGATCTGATAGTCGATAACTACATTCTGGCAATAGAGTTCTGTTCGTTCAGATGTTTCTGACCATATCTGAAGGTCCTTGAAGTCGACTTCCTGCTGCTTGCAATTCACTGTATGGATCCGCTCGATGAATGGGACATGCCAGCTGATTCCACTCTTTGCCGGTTTTTCTGATATCTGGCCGAAAACCGTCCTGATACCTACATATCCGGTCGGGACAAATGATATGGCTCCTGCTGCTATTACTACTGCTATGCCTGTTGCTATTCCGGGAATTGCTTTCTTTCCTTCATCATTCAAGAAAACACTCAGCAGGCACAGCCCTATTCCGATCGCGATCAAAATAATACTAATAATCATTGTTTATCTCCTCCGCTCCTATTCCGATTAATTCAGTACGAATCTCTCACTCTGTATTTCCAGTCAATATCTGTGCCTATCCTGTACCGCTCATTCTGCGGTACGATTTCCAGTGATACCGTCCTCCACGAGACACCGTGTTCCGAATCGTCATGCTCTCTGATCATCATCTGAACTATTTCTTTAACGACTTTCATCGCTCGATCCTCATCCTTGATAAGTGTCCTGAACCTGAAGCCACTTTCAATTCGTTCATAGCTCACATAGTCGTCACCGACATACACGCGAAGCTCTGTTGGTATTGTTTCGTTTGATGGAATATAGAATGAAATTTCGCTCATCCTTCCTGCTACTCCTTTCCTTATGCGTTCCACTTCAGTCCCTGCATAATGTGTCCAGTGAAACGCGTAGCACATCTGCGACCGCGACAACCTTCGTGTATGCCGGGCTGTTCTTGTCCCACTTATAGATACTGTTCTTTGGCAGGCCTGCTGCCTGCTCAACTTCCAGTACGGTCAGTCCTTTTTTTCGCGCATTCTTCCTTGATCCTCTTTACGAGTTCCATCCGCTCTCCTTTCATGTACTCCCAGGATTGTTTTTTATAGATGCTGTCAAGCATCTATAAAATCTGGTAACCGTAGGTTAGCAGAAGCTCTACTTTATGTAGAATAACAAGGTAAAAAAATATTGTCCTGCGGGATCTTATAAATCCTGGACAGCATTTCCATTTCTGGGATCTTCGGCACAACTCTCCCCTTTTCCCAGTTAACTATTGTCTGCTTAGTAACACCCATTTTTTCAGCAACCGCTTCCTGTGTCAGTCCTGCATTTACACGAGCCGCAGCAAGGCTTATCTGAATCTGTTCCAACCTGTTCCGCCCCCCTTTCATGATGATTTATGGCTTGAGTATAATTCTACATATTGTAGAAGTCAATACTTAAATTAAAATAATTCTACTTTTTGCATTGTTTGCATCTACTTTCCGTGCTATATTCCACTTATCGAAAGGAGGGCAGCGCAATGCAGGATGGAAAATATAGGGCTATCTTCTCCAAAAATCTTAAATACTATATGGACTTGAACAAAAAGACCCAAAACGACATTATTCGCGATCTTGGGATTAATAAATCCGCTATCTCTACCTGGTGCAATGGCACTCGTTTACCAAGAATGGATAAAGTCGACCTTCTTGCTCGGTATTTTGGAATAAAGCGTTCTGATTTGATTGAGGATAAATCTGATTGCGAATGTGCGGCGCCTGCGATTATCACCCCTGATGAGTCTGCTTTTCTTGCTGGTTACCGCTCTCTCAATGCGGATGGCCGGCAGGAAGCCCGATCTCATATGGATTATCTCTGCTCCCAGGAGCGCTATAAGAAAGATATAGAATTGTCGGAAGATCTGGGAAGTGCGTAACTTTTATTTTGATATGAAAATCCGGAGTGCTATGCCCAGCGCTCCGGATTGCCCAAAGTAACTAACCTTACCAACCAAAATGAAGGTTCATTTGTATTATAGCATCCGGAAACGGATGCCACAAGGAGCAGCATGAACGGAGTAATATATGCTCGATATTCTGAAGGCCCCCGGCAGACCGATCAGTCCATCGAGGGGCAGGTCGCCGACTGCAGGACATATGCAGCGCGGGAAGGGATCCGGATTGTCGGCGTCTACGCCGATCGGCATGTCAGCGGAAAGTCCACGGAAGGCCGCACTGAATTCCTCCGGATGATCCGGGACGCAGAAAGAAAACTGTTCGATTGTGTAATCGTGTGGAAGATCGACCGCTTCGGCCGGAACCGGCAGGATATCGCCATCAATAAGATGAAGCTGAAGCGGGCCGGTGTCGCTCTGAAATATGCTGTTGAATCCGTCCCGGAGGGTCCTGAAGGAATCATCCTGGAATCCGTCCTTGAAGGCCTCGCGGAATATTACAGCGCGGATCTGAAGCAGAAGGTGACGCGCGGGATCCGCGAGAGCGCCAAAAAAGGAATGTATCACGGTGGCACGCTCCCGATCGGGTACACAAAGAGTCCGGATCGCCATGTGATCATTGATGAACCTGCTGCCAAAGCAGTTCAGGAAGCCTTCCGGATGCATATCAGCGGCTGCACCACTACCGAAATATCCGATTCGCTCAGCGGTACTCTGCAGAGGCGTGTTTCTACTGCGACTGTTGCGCGTATGCTGCGTAACCCGAGGTATTACGGATCCTGGGAGGTGTCTGGCGTTACTATGGATATTCCCGGAATCGTTTCGGAGGAAACATTTATGGAAGCACAAAAGCATTTCAAGACATCCCGCAATAATGCTGCCGGCAAAGCTACAGCTGATTATCTTCTGTCCGGAAAATGTGTATGCGGTTACTGCGGCAGCTCCGTCACTGCAGATTCCGGAACTTCCCATTCCGGCCATCTGTGCCGGTACTACTCCTGTTCCGGCCGAAAGCGGAATAAAACCGTCTGCGAGCTGAAGCCTGTCAAGAAAGAGGCTCTTGAGAAAACAGTCATTGAGACCACTATCAAAGATATGCTTCAGGACGATGTTATCGATATGATCGCCAAAAAGATCGTTGAGATCCAGGAGAATGACCGCCAGCACGACTATACTTCCGAACTCCGAAAACAACTTAAGGATGCTCAGAGGCGTCAGGCAAATCTGGCCAAGGCCCTTGAGTACGCTCCGGACGTCAGGATCATCACAGAACGGCTTTCAAATGTCCAGGATGAAATCGACGACCTTGAATCTCGGATCGCGCATGAAGAAATCGAGAAACCGTTTATTTCCGAGGATGTCGTCAAATTCTGGCTTAGTCGTTACCGCGACCTGGATGTCACTGACGAAAGACTGTGTTTCGAGATGGTCCAGACATTCGTAAAAAAAATAGAGCTCCGCAATGGCGAAGCCCTAATCTTTTATAATGTGTCGGATCCGGAAAAAAGTTCGGATACGGCACGCGTACTGGAGTTCGCGTCTTGGTATCCGAACCCCGGTCATACCATTAATACCCACGGATCTGCAAAAATCTATATTCGATTCCCTTATATTGTAATTCATACAGAATTATAAAACAATTTCTATCAATATACAAAAAGGCAAAGGATTTCTCCCTTGCCTTTTGCCACATAATGCCTATGTGTTTTCAGAGCTACTTTAAAACTATCATAAAAATTCTCGAAAATAAATACGTATTTTTTACGTATTTCTATTGACATACGTATAGAATACGTATATAATAGCATTATCAAGAACGAAGGGAGGTTGCCTATGAATGTTTCAGAGCTGAAACGACAGTTACGGAAATTCAACTGTAAGAAAATCGGTGAATATACGGGCCATGAAAAATGGTACAGTCCGATAACTGGAAAGGAATTCCCAATTCCGAGGCATGATTCAAAAGAGATTGCCACTGGAACGCTTAACAGAATTCTAAAGGATGCGGGGCTTAAATAAGCCCCTGCATCACACAGGCGGCCTTCAAAAATCATATATCACATCAGGAAAGGAAAAGGAGAAAGAAGGAGGCACACTATGGCAAGATATGTTTTTCCTGCGGTGTTTACCGCAGAGGACGGAGGATTGTACTCCGTCAATTTTCCAGATTTGGAAAGTTGTTATACTACTGGGGATAATCTCCCGGACGCACTTGATATGGCTAAAGACGTACTGGCGATAACCTTATATGAGTACGAGACACAGAATAAGGCAATACCGGCGCCGTCTTTAATCAAGTCAATTCCAACTGAAGATAATGAATTTGTCAGTGCTGTTTCGGCTGACACTACCGAATATCAAAAGCGTTTTAATAAAAAATCTGTTAAAAAGACACTGAGCATTCCGGAATGGTTAAATGATATAGCCGTTGCCCATAGTGTTAATTTTTCTCAGATATTGCAGGATGCTTTAATTAAAACTCTCGGTTTGAACTGAAACGTAAAAAGAGGCAGGAAAGTTCTCCTGCCTCTCTTCATGTTATTAAGTTAATTCACTCAGAGCTGCACCCCACGTCTTCGGACCAACTTCCCCGTCGACCTTCAGGTCGTGGTTGTTCTGGAAGCCCAGCGTGGCCCCGTGCGTGATCGGGCCGAACTCTCCGTCGACTTCTACGCCGATCAGTTCCTGCCACAGCCGGACTGAAGATCCGACGCAGCCTTCTTTGATCAGTGGCATCCTGGCTGTGACCGTGTAGTATTCCTTCGGGTCGATCCATCCGGGCAGATGTTCCTGAGCCGGATCCGCGCCGGTGTACCTGTAGACGTGCTGCCACTTCCCTCTGTAGTAGGCCGTGACCGCGATCTCGCTGCCCTGGTCTCCTGTCTTCGGAGATCCGTAAGACTGGCCTCTCGCGTGGACGATCTGCCCGTTGCCGATGTAGATGGCAGCATGCCCGTCCGTACTGGTAACAGGACCATTGTGCCAGACAAGGATGTCTCCCAGCAACATGCCCGCGCATGTGTTGAAGTTCACCTCACTGGCCACATCCTTGAATCCGTAGTTCTTAAGTCCTGACATCGTGCCGGTGTGGTAGACCCTGCTGGTGTCGATCGGGACTCCCGCCTGTATGTAAGCCTTTAAAGCCAGGGCCGAACAGTCGAAATCCGGCCCCCAGCGGTTCTGCTGGGAATAGCCGTGACTCTGGTCATTCGCGATCCCAACCGCCCACCGGACAGCATTCTCCGGTATAGTCATCCTTTCACCTCGATCCACTTGGTCATGACATATCCATCCGGAATGTGATACCATTCAGAACCCTGTTTGTCTTTGACCTTACTGATGATCTCTACCAGATCTCCCTTCTTGATGATATCTGTTACCTTTCCGTCAAGGCCTGCTGCATCCCTTACATTGAGACGAGCCGCCGTTACAGTACCTTGCTTATGTTTTGCCATCACTCTTCTCCTTTCGTATCTTCAAGCTCATCATCGTCTAACCAGTATTTATCATCGTCAAACGGTTCCGAATCTTCTTCACCATCGGAAAGGTCCTTGGCTACCTTCTTTAATCTGCGAGTAATCCATCTCGGTACCGGCAGTCCTGCCTGATCTAGGTTTTCGCAAACCGATATTATTTCCATGATGATTATGTACGATGCAATGAATGCTGGGACATCCGCCGGAAGGTTTATCGCCGCATAGATAATGTATGCAATCACGATAACCAGTAGCTCCCCTGACTTTCGGAAAAGGCCGATCCGCATTTTTGTACTGTCCCACGTCCCGTTGATCGTCGCCTGGATCCACCCCGTAATAATATCAGCGGTCATCATGACTAACGGAAGGAGAAGGATCCAGTAGCGATGTGTAAACGTGATATTTTTGATTTCGTCCATTTCAAAATCCTCCGTTTTACCATTCTTCTATAATCCTGCTGTGTGTTTTCCATAGTTTTTTCGCTGGAGGCAAACCCCAGGTGCAATCCACCCAATACCACTTCTTCTTGATTTTGACTCGATTCCAACAGTGCCACCCTTTTCCGCTATCGTCTTGCGTCCATCCAATTTCATATCTGACCGGAATTTTAGCAGCCTTGCATAGCACGTAAAACAAATCCGCATACGCGCTGCAATTTGCTCTATGTGTCTTAATCGCCTGTTCCAACCACTGCTG
>JBGUOI010000291.1:0-18566 GCA_045118075.1 Porcincola sp.
TAGCCGTGAAGATGTGCGGAGGTAAAGTCAGCCCATGCGGAATTTACCGTTGCAATATGGAATTTAGTTTAGCACTCAACTTTCAGAATTCTTATTTCGACTGATTATAGTATAACACCTATTGTGCAATAGAACAAATGTTCTTTTCGGTTCTGAATGAAGATCACAAAACAATAAGAGGGCAATTCATCCCGCCACCTATAGAGGATGGGGGAATTCTTGCTAAGTTATGTTAAACGCCAGCATGGTGATGTCGTCAAACTGTTCCGCTCCACCGGCAAAATCCTCCACTGATTTACGGACATTCTCAATCAGGTCTTCCGGCGCGGCATCCGGGTTTATATTAAGCGCTTTCTCAAGACGTTCCGGTCCGAACATATTCCCTTTCATATCGCGCGCCTCCGGCACGCCGTCCGTATAAACAAACACGCTGTCGCCCGGTTTAAGTTCAAAGGACCGGTCAACATACCTGGCATTTTTGTTCACGCCCAGAAAGACATTGTGCTTATAAAGAGCCAGTTCAAAATTCTCTCCATCAAGCCGGATGCCGGGGTTTTCATGTCCCGCGTTGCAGGCCAGGCCTTTGCCGGTGGAAATTTCAAGTACAGCCGCCCAGACTGTTACAAACATTCCGGATTCATTATTTTCGCAAAGCTGCATGTTGGCGTTCGCCAACGCCTGTGCAGGTGAGAGTCCGGAGGTCAGCTCATTTTTGATCAGAACCTTCGAAACCATCATAAACAATGCAGCCGGCATGCCCTTTCCGGATACGTCCGCTATGACCATGGCCAGGTGATCATCGTCGACCATGTAATAATCATAGAAGTCCCCGCCTACTTCTTTGGCAGGATTCATGCTGGCAAAAAGATCGACCCTGTTCCCCGAAGAAACAGAAAAGGAATTATGAGGAAGTGCAGCCACCTGGATCTCCGATGCAAGGCGAAGATCCCCGGCAATGCGCTCCTCGTCTTTCTTCTTCTCGATCCTTTTTGCCTGCCGCTTCATGAAATAACGAATCAGCCAAAGCTCAATCGCCAGTACGCAGATCACAACCAGGATCCACAGCCACGGCTGTTCATACAGCGCCAGTTCTTTGACGATCGTCACGGAAAGCTTTCGCGTGACTTTACCGGCTTCATTCTCGAGGCTCATGGTAAAACGATATTCTCCGCCCGAGAGGTTCGTATAATCCACCGGTGTCAGTTCGCTTCGCAGCACGGTGATCGGTTCACTGTCAAAACCTTCAAGGCAGTAAGACACCTTCGGATTCACCGGTGCATAATTGAGTACAAAGCCGCAGACCGTCAATTTATGCGTTTTGGACGGCAGTCTGAACTCGCCCAGGGAATCGGGCCAGATCCGCCGGCCATCCGCATACACGAACGGGACCGCGATCTTCATATCGACGTCATCTTCAAAGGGCACCTCGATATTCACTCTGGCCACGCCGCTTGTGCCGGCGATGTAAAGATCCCCCTCCTCCGTCAGTTCACTGTAAGAATTACTCGTGGCAACATAAGGCAGCCCGTTGAAGATATTAAAATGCACCGTCTCGATCTCGTCGTCAGCGATCATCTGATCCACCGGTGCTACATAGATGCCGTCGCTGGAAAGCACCCAGAGCTCACCCTTGCTGTTTTCATGCAGATCGTAATTGTTGGAATAGGGGAAATTTTTGATCGGCGTCACCTTATAGTCCGGCGTCATATAAGCCAGGCAGTTTCCTGTGATGATCCAGATCAGATCCTTTGACCGGCTGCGGGAAAGGCGCATGACCACATCCGACCCGAGCCCGTCCTCGGCGCCCAGATGAGTAACCTCGCCTGAGTTGATGATATCCATCCCACCTCCGTCTGTGCCGATGATATACTCTCCGTCAAATCCCTCGGTCACTGTCAGGACTCCTGCGTTCGTGATCCCGTCTCCCATAGAGTAGGCCTCGTCAACGCGGTCATCACGGATCACGCTCAGTCCGCTGCTATGCGCCGTAAGAAGGGTCCCGTCTTCACATTCATAAATCGCACGGCATTTTTCTGAAGCCATACCGTCATCCAGTGTATAAACCACCATTTCTCCTTCGGTATAGCAAACCAGGCCGTCTCCGGTCCATGCACAGATCCAGAGCCGTCCCTTGCTGTCCTTCCTGATGGAGCGAATTCGGACATTATTAAGATAATCGAGCAGATCCGTCTCTCCCAGATCCTTCCCGGAAGCTGTCACGGCTTTTTTGAGCGGAATGCGATCCACCTTCTTCCCGTCTTTAAAGACAGACAGTCCCTCATCAGTCCCGAGAAACAGCATAGAATCCCAGATACATGTAGAATTAATGACCTGGGGGGCCAGATCCCACTTCGCGAACAGATCCTCAAACCGGTTGGGGATCAGCTTCATCACACCCTGCCTGCTGGAAGTGAACCAAAGATTTCCCTGAAAGTCAGTCATGACATACGTAACAGAATCGTTCATCGGGACTTCTTTGAGCTGGGTGATCCCATCCTCGTCAATCCTGCCGATACCGTTCCTGGCACAGACCCACATCTTTCCGTCGATCAATTCCAGGCGTGCCACTTCCGTCAGATCTCCCGTATCGAGTTCCACTGCGTCTTCAAATGCATTTGACATCTGCCCGTAATAAATGTTCGAATACATGGAGCCGAGCCAGAACCAGCCGGGTTTTTCCGGATCCGGGAGCATGCAGTTCAGATCCTCTACATGGCTTTCCTCGGCACTCAAAAAACTGACTCTATTTCCTTTTTCGATCCCTGCCATGTCACCGTCCTGGGAAAGGGCATAGACCAGGCCGTCCTCTCCCGCGCGGAGATTGTGGACCGTTCCCTCGAAAAGCTGTGTATCTTCACCGGTAAACTCGAGCTGCGGATCAAAATACGCGATGCCGGACGTCGTGCCGACATAGATGTAGCCGTCCTTGTCTTCGGCAAAATCGCGCACGTAGAGAGACTGAAGTCCGTCAGCCCTTCCCCATCGCCTGATCTGACCTTTTTCCATCATCAGAAATCCGGCATCGTTGGTCCCGATCCACAACCGGTTATGACTGTCGATAAACAGTTCTTTTACATTTGAAATAGGCGTATCTGCGGTCATCCGCTCAAATGTATTGCCGTCGTAGCGAATCAGACCGGCATAGCTGCCGATCCAGATAAATCCGTCTTCAGTCTGCGCGATGGCGTTTGCCTGGGATGTCGGCAGGCCGTTGAGGTTATCGTACAGTACCGCAGAATAATCTTCGGATTCATCGAACGGGTCAGCCGCGGGCTTGATATTCCAATTCCCGGTTGCATTCAAGGTCGGAGCAAAAGTCTCCGCCTGCACAGGGCAGAACCATCCCGTCATCATCAGCGCAATAAACAGCAGGCATAACAGCCGTATGCCGCTAAGATTTATCTTACGCTGTTTAAAAAACATGTCCATCCTCCTCGTTAAAGGCCTTCAATCGTACAGGTACCCGCAAACTCATATTCAAAGGAATCCAGGTCAAGGACCAGTGCGGGAATGACCGCGGCATCTTTGCAGCTGACAAGGATCCCGCGATTATACATATAACCGGATTCATCCACATAAACCACGTTGGCATGGGTATAGCCTGTTGTCCGGGTTATCCAGAAGACATCTCCTCTTTCTCCGGTCTCATTCCATACACCCTTCCAAAGTGCATAACCTGTCGGCTTGAACTGTTTTGCCCGGTCCGCGACTTCATCGCGCCGGCTGAAGCCGTGTATCTGTGAGCTGTCGTAAATAAAAAGTTCAGATTCTGCCGGGATGAAGATCCGGTCCTTCGTCTGCGGCCCGGAATCCATCCCGAAATAATAATTTGCCTCATTGCGTATATTTGTTTCCAGGATCGCTTCCTGTTCTTCGGCGGAAAATGCCGTATCCAGAAAGCTCTCCCCGCTTCCGGAATAATCTTTTGCGGAAACATTTTCCGAAGCGCCGTAACCGTTCAGCCAGCTGCGAAGCGTACAGTTTTCCCAGCAAACATCCCTAAGGTCCTCCTGGAACGGCTCGCACTCAACGGCTGAATTTGAAAGCAGGAGCGCCGTTCCGTCCCGGACTTCCAAAACGCGCCAGATGAGCGGTTCACAGGCAAAATAGCGGGCCTGCTGACCGTCATTTTCATCCGGCGAAAACACCCGGATATATCGCATGCCGTCCAGCTCGCATTCATCGCTTTCCCATGAAGCAGCTTCAAGTTTATCGTACAGCTTCCTGTCAGTTTTCACGCCTGCAGCAGTTCCGGCAGGTTCCGGAACGATCTCCGACTGCGGATAATTTCCGAAACGGATCAGGCTGTAGGTTACTTTTTTGCCGTCCGGTTCATCCGGATCCGGATCAACGACGGGGTTCACGATCTGATCCCTTCTCCTCGGATCTTCCTTATCATCTTCCCGGGATGCACCTTTGAGGACATCCTTTGAAGAAACCGTCCCGGCAGGCTGCGGCTGCGCCGCATCCAGGTCGATCCATATGGCCGGAAGGATGCCTGCGTCTTCACAGGTGGAAATCGTTCCGCGCCGGTAGATATAGCCAAAGTCGCAGATATAGGTGACGCTTTCGGGTGAATACCCGTTCGTGCGCATGAACCAGAAGCTGTTCCCCATATAGCCGTTGACAGAAGACCACCATGAGCCCCTGCACTTGGCAAACATGGTCGAGCGGAAGCGCTTCGCCGGATCATCATGGCCGCTTCCCGCAAAGAAGCCATTGCGCGCGGCAGTATCCGAGCTGAATACTTCGTCATTGGAAAGCATAAAGACCCGGTCTTCGGTATCATTCCCGCAGTCTGTTCCGTACGCCCCGTTCGGCTTGTTCTCCACACGGGTCCGGATCAGGGCTTTCTGCTGCTCCTTCGTAAAAGCAGTATCAAGAAATCCTTTGCCCCGATAGTCGATCCCTGCTACATTTTCCTTAGCCGGATAGCTGTTCAGCCAGCTTCGCACCGAAGAACTTTCCCAGTTGACCGGACCTTCCAGCTCGTTATAGGGCCGGCAGTCCATCAGCCTGTCCGACATCAGGCAGGCGGCATTCCCATCCAGGCCGATTACCCGCCACCGGATAGGATCAAATCTGAAATAGTGCCATTTTATATTTTCATCCCAGCGGTAGTGCTGCACACTGTCGGCGGCGCTGGTGACCGCGTCCTCACAGCTTATGCGAAGATAACGGGTTCCTTCGATCTGTGTCAGGTCGTCACTCCACTTTGCATTGACCAGCTCTTCATACAGATCTTTGTCCTCGAGTACGTCGCCCGCCTGCACCGCGTAATCATCCACTGCCGAAAAAGATCCTGAGACGATCTCCGTCTGGGGATATGAGCCGAATGTCACGCAGGCCCAGCTTGTCACCTGACCGGTGGAAAGTGAATCATCCTTTTCCACGCGCGGTTCCCATATCCAATCTTCATACTGATCCTGCGCCTGCGCCTGCGCAAAAGCAGGTACCTGGATGAATAAAACGAACAGGCATATAAGCAAAAGACCGGCAGCGGTCCTGTTTTTCATGTTGTTTCTTCTCATGATGCTTCTTTTCGAGATGCTTCTTTTCGTGGTGCTTATAATAATTTAAAAATCTCCCTCGCAGTGATAGCTTCCCAAAAGCTGCAAAGACTGCGTCTCCTGGGACAGCTGGAAAATGAGTGCTCTCGCCTCTTTTTCTCCGAGGTTTAATTCAAGTTCCGTGAAAAACCGGTAATTCCACGCCTTGCCATCCTGATACGGAAACGAGTGGATCTCGGTCAGGTTCACTCCGTAATCGGCAATCATCGAAAGGATGCTCCCCAGAGCACCGCTGCGGTTTGGCGCAGTGAAAACGATCCGGATACGGTTGTGATCTTCCTGCACATACAGTGTATCGGAAAAGACCACCATCTTGTGTTTGCCGAAGCGGTCATTGACGACCCTGCATTTGTTGATATACAGATCGTTATCTGTCAATGTACGATGAAGGGAATCGCTGACGCCTTTTCCTACTTCGTCCGCTATTCCGGCGCCGTAGCGGCAGCGTCCTTCTTTCAAAAAACGAACGATCTCATCGTAATCAGCGGCTGTCAGGACATCGTCCTTTGAGCACAGGTCAAACGCATAAAGCTCTTCGCGAAGCAGAGCATATTTACCCTGCGGAAGTTCTCCCTCCTTATAGGGATACGGGAAACAGTCCCGCAGCTCAAGCGTACGGCCGTACTGATATTTCCGGCTCACTTCCATGTTCCTGCGAAGAAAGGCCTGATACTCTTTCAGGATCTTTTTATCGACGCCCTCCGATCTTTTTTGAATGATCGACGCTTCTCGATCCGGCTTGAAGATCGCATCCTCTGTCCTGGCTTTGACCTGTGCCACCTGGTCAGCCAGCAGCATCCGCTGCTCAAACAGTGTCCGCATCCGGCAGTCGATCTCGTCGATCCTGCTGCGGATCTCTTCAAGGGATGCTTCCCGTCTGTCCGTATTCATAGCGTCCTCCTCAAACAACAGACTTCACGCTTCACAAAAAATCTGTTTATCCAAAAAAACAGGTGCCCCGATCAGGGCACCTGCCTAAATCATATTTAGATTATATTATACTCCGCCATAAAGGTCCAGTTTTTCCGTCATCAGAAGCGGCCTTCTCCATTTCCGAAGAACTGCTCGTAAGGATTGCCTTCGCCGAAGAAATCGAAGAAACCGTACTCGTCATTCGGATACTCTTCCATCTCGGGAGCTCCCTGTTCATTTTCCGGGACCACTTCCTCCTTATCGGAATTGGTCTCCTTCTCTTCTTCAGACTCTTCCTCCTTCTTTTCAGGAGCGACGTCTGTGCCTTCCGAGGCGCCCTGCAGCGTTACTTCCACTTCCTTCGTGACGTACTTGCTGCCCTCGGAGACCTGGAGTTCAACCGTGACAGTCTCGCCGGCTCCATAATACTGGATCAGGTTGACCAGCGCATCCGAAGAGTTCACTTCCATGCCGTCAAGTTTCGTGATGATGTTGCCTTTTTCAATACCGGCTTCCTCAGCTGCGGAACCTTCACCGACCTCGAATACGAAAGCGCCGGCGGGCATATCATACATCATCATGGCTTCTTCGGATACCGGTACGACGGTAACACCAAGATAACCGTGGTCTTCAACGATATCTCTGGTCTCTCTGTTGATCAGGTTATGCAGGATCGGGATAGCTGTATCGATCGGGATGCCATAACCCATATCATCCGCATAATAAGATGTTGACTTCGCATCCGTAATACCGATCACTTCACCGTTCTTATTCAGGATGGCGCCGCCGCTGCAGCCCAGGTTGACGGCTGCATCCGTCTGCAGCTCGGTGAAGGTACCGGCTTCCGTAGTGATCTTTTTGCCCAGTGCACTGATGATGCCGACCGATACGGACTGTCCTTCGCCAAGTGCGTTGCCGATCACGATCGACGGCTCACCGACCATCAGGTCAGCGGAGGTGCCCAGCGTAGCGACTTTCAGCTGCGGGAAAATATCGGGATCGATATCCTCAAGATTAACAGCGATAACAGCCAGATCCGTTGAAGGGCTGGTTCCTTTGACAACAGCCTTGGCCAGCAGCTTGTCAGGATCTTCAGAGTCAGCGGTGAAGCAGACTGTCAGTTCTGAGGCACCTTCCACCACATGGTTATTGGTTGCGATCAGCAGTTCCGTATCATTCTGTGCAACGATGATGCCGGATCCGCCTCCCTGCACCTCATATTCCTGCGTGCCGTAAAAATAACTCTCCACCTTCTCCATCTGAGTCGTCGTGATGGCTACGATCGAAGGCATCGAATTCTTCACGATGTCCGATACATCAGTGGCATGGATCGCTTCCGCAGTCGATCCGGTCGTCTCCAGCTGATCAAAAGTCTTCGCCGGAGCTTCCGTAGTTTTTTCTTCCGTCTCTGCTTCCGTCTCTTCAGCTTCGACAGATACAGAATTATCAGTCAGTGAAAGGGATACCTCAGGTTTTTCGTCCTCAGTAGATGCGAATACGCCGAAGCTTGCCCCGCCAACGAGCATCGTCCCTGCAATGCCAAGTGCTGCTAATTTCTTCCAGTTTCTCATATCAATATCCCCTTTCTATGTCAATCCGGAACAGTCACACTCAATCCGGTGTTTCTTATTTTTTCCTTACCGGACGATTACAATATAGAGTCCAGTTGTGTTCAAAATGTGAAAAAGCAGAGGAAAAAATGTGAAAAGATGACGGGAGACGGTCCTGTGACACTCCCTGATGACAGGGAACACTCCTTAGACACGCATCAGAATAAAAAAGCATCACCCTTTCCACAGGGAACGCTCCCGCTCTGGCCTCGCGCAGCGGTACATAAGGCTCGGATAAATCCTCGCCAAGTACCGGCGCTGCGGCCACGTCCCTTTTGGAAAAGGGTGATGCTTTTTTATTGTTCACCTTTGTAAATAGGAGTGTCCCTTTTCATCGGGGATGACGCATGACCGTCCCTTGAGAGTAGTGCGAATGTATCAACATAAGGCAAAGTCAAAAAGATCTTAAGCTTATGCAGCCGCTGCAGAAAACGCGCGCATAGCGAATGCTTTCGGAGCACTGTCTGAGCGCACGACAGTGCGTGAGTTTGCGAAGAAAGCATTCTATAGGCGGCACAGCGTTTTCAAAAGCGGCAAATAGCTTAAGATCCTTTGACTCTGCCTTATGTTGTTAAATCGAAATATGATCAAGGACCGTCCCTTGTCATTAAATGGCGTTGCCTGCAAACTGTGTCATGTAAAGGTCGTAATACTTGCCCTTCTTTGCCAGCAGCTGCTCGTGATTGCCCTGCTCGGCGATCCGACCCTGCTCCATGACGATGATCAGGTCGGCGTCGCGGATGGTGGAAAGCCGGTGGGCGATGATCATGCTCGTGCGGTTTTTCATCAGCGTGGTCATCGCATCCTGGATACGTTTTTCGGTGCGGGTATCCACACTGCTGGTCGCTTCATCAAGGATGAGGATGTTCGGCTCGGACAAGAATGCGCGGCCGATCGCTAATAGCTGCTGCTGCCCCTGCGAAAGAGATCCTCCCTCTCCGAGCACGGTGTCGTAACCGTCCGGAAGACGCTTGATAAAGCGGAGGCTGTTGCTGAGCCTGGCGGCTTCGTCAAGCTGCTCGTCCGTCACTTCCGGGCAGGCGTAAGCCAGGTTGCGCCGGACGGTATCGGTAAACAGGACGGTATCCTGCAGTACGATCCCGACGTTGTCGCGCAATTTCGATAAGGAGATGTCTTTGATATCGCGCCCGTCGAGCAGGATGCGGCCGCCGTCCGGCTCATAAAAGCGCATCAGCAGGTTGATGATCGTGGTCTTCCCGCTGCCGGTGGCGCCGACGAGCGCGATCCGTTTTCCCGACTCCACCCGCAGGTTGAAATCGGAAATGATCTTACGGCCCGGAACATAGGAGAAATCCACGTGTTCGAACTCGATCACGCCGTGGCTGGGGGTAACGGGATCGATGCCGTCCATCCGCTCGATGGGCGAGTCGAGCACCTCAAAAATACGCTCCGCGCCGGCAAGCGCCGTCTGGATCTGCCCGTACAGCTGCGCGATCTCGTTGATCGGCCTGGAGAACTGCCTTGCGTAGACGATGAAGGCGGAGATGACACCGACGGTGATGTATCCTTTCAGGGCAAACCACGCCCCGAACACCGCTACGATCACGAACGAGATATTGTTGAGCATATTCATCAGCGGACCCATGCTGCCGCCGATGATCTCGGCCATGATGCCGGTTTTTGTCAGGTCATCGGCTGTGTTCGAAAAGATCCCGATCACCTTGTCCTGCAGGTTGTAGGCCGTCACGGTGCGCGTGTTCGTGACCATCTCTTCCACGGTCGCGTTGAGCGAGCCGAGCAGCTGCTGGCGCCGCAGATAATAGATCCTCATGTACCTCGTCAGCAGCCTGGTCGCGATCAGCGTCAGGATGATGGTCGAGCACGAAAGAAGGGCCAGCGGAACGCTGAAGTAGAGCATCATCGCCAGGGTGCCGATCAGGGTCAGCACGCCCGAGAACAGCGATCCCATCGACTGCGAGATCACATTGGAGATGTTGTCCGCGTCATTGGTCATGCGGCTTAACAGGTCGCCTTTGGCGTGCCGGTCGATGAAGCTGATCGGCAGACGCACGATGTGCTTAAACAGGTCGCCCCTCATCCGCATGGTGATCCGTCTGCTCAGCGAAGCGCTTAAAAACTCCTGAAGTAGCGTGGAGCATCCGCTGATCAGGTAGACCGTGATCATCATCCCCAGGTAATATCCGAGGCGGTCATAGCGTCCGCCTACGATCATGTCGATCGCTCTGCTCTGTAGGCCGGGGCCGGCCACATTTCCGGCGACCGTCAGCGTCACCGCAAAAAGAAGCGCGATCAGCGTCATTTTCTGGTCACCGAAATACGATAGCAGCCTGGCGAAAGTCTTTTTCCCCTCTTTTGCCTTCTCCACCGGTGCGCCCATACTCCGTCGGCCAAACCCGCCCGGCCGGAACATCGGCTGGTTTTTCTGTTCAAATTTACGGGGGCTTCCTGAAGGATCGCTCATGACGCCACCCCCTCTCCGATCTGCGAACGGCAGATATCGCGGTAGGATTCGCTCGTCTCCATCAGCTGCTCGTGCGTGCCGCAGGCGGTGATGGTGCCGTCCTCCACAAGCGCGATCCGGTCCGCATCCTTCACGGACGCGATGCGCTGAGCGATCATAATGGTCGTCATATCCGAATACTCCTCCCGGAGCGCTTTGCGAAGCCGCGCCTCAGTGGCGAAATCGAGCGCGCTGGTCGAGTCGTCCATGATCAGGATGGAAGCGTCGCGAAGCAGCGCCCGTGCGATCGCCACACGCTGGCGCTGGCCGCCCGAAAGGCTCGTGCCGCCTTCGGTGACGAGTGTGTTGTACCCCTCGCCCTGCTGCATGATAAAATCATCCGCCTGGGCTGCCGCGGCGCATCGGCGGATCTCCTCCAGGGAGGCATCTTCTTTGCCGAGCGCGATATTTTCCCTGATGGTCATATGGAAAAGTTCGCTTTTTTGCAGCACGAACGAAATGCGGTCACGCAGCTCATCGAGCGGATAGTCCCTTACATTGACACCATCCACCAGGATGCGGCCTTCGTCGGCGTCGTAAAACCTTGGCAGGAGCTTTACCAGAGAGCTTTTTCCGGACCCCGTGTTGCCGATGATGGCAAGTGTCTCGCCCGGCTCCACCGTCAGGTTGATGTCATGCAGCACCGGCGAGCTTCCGTCCGGATACGTAAATGAAACATTCTGAAACTCGATCTTTCCCATGCGTTTGGGGCAGCTGGTCTTTTCCGACGCCCCGTCACGGATGGGATTCTGCGAATCCAGCACTTCCTGAAGTCTTTTCGAGGAAGTAATGCCCCTCGTGATCGACTGGAAGATCATGGCCAGCATCATCATGCTGTTTAAGATCTGCGTCAGGTAGGTCACCGACGCGATGATCATTCCGGGCGCGATCGATCCGTCCTGCACGCCCAGGGCACCGATCTGGATGACCGCAACGACCGCCAGGTTCAGGACGATATTCATCATCGGCCGCATGACGCTCATCAGCATCATCACCTTGAACTGCGTCCCGGAAAGATCCCGGTTGATCTGTTCAAAGCGCTCCGTCTCGTTCTCCTCCTGGACGAACGCCTTCACCACGCGCGCGCCGGCGATGTTTTCCTGCACGACAGTATTCATCCGGTCAAGGCGCCGCTGCAGAAGCAGAAACAGCGGTCCCGCCTTCCACATCACGAGGATCACTTCCGCGAGGATGATCGGCATCGCGACGGCGATCACGATCCCGAAATGAGAAGTCAGTGTCACCAGCGCAAAGCTCCCCGCCACGAGGAACATCATGCAGCGCACAAAGCCGCGCGTGAGCATCGAGATCATCAGCACTACCTGCGTCACATCACTCGTGATGCGCGTGATCAGTGACCCGATCGTAAAATGATCCGTCTGCTCAAAAGAAAAATGCATGATCCGCTCAAAGCAGTCCTTGCGGATCTCATTACCCGTAAACTGGCTGCACAGATTCGTGAAAACACCGCAGGTGATGCCGGACAGGCCGCCAAGCAGCACCACGAGAATCATCCTGATCCCCGTGCCGGTCACGTTCGACAGATCCGGCACGCCGCCGCGGCCGATGCCGAGAATACCCTGGTCGACGATCTTCGCCATCATCCTGGGCTGGATGAGGTCGACTGTCACCTCACCTATCATGAACAGGCAGGCCGCCAGGGCAAAATACCAATATCTTCTTACGTACTTAAACATGCTGCAAACCTCGATGAAAGGGGTCTGACCCCTTTCGTGCTTCAACGTGTAAAAGGGGTCTGACCCCTATTCGGAAACCCTCTTCACACCTCGTCTTCGCCGTATCGCTTCTGTTCGTAAATCACATGGAGCTCGCGCCCTTCTTTGGTCCGGTCCGTTCCGGCCAGGTGTTCGATCTCATCCGGCATCTGGGACGGCGCGGGCGTTTTCTTTAATGCTTTGCGGATCATCCGGCGGTAGCGCTGCCTTACCCGCTCTCTTTCGCTTAACGGGCCGCCGAAAAACCGACGGCGGATGCGCGAGGCGCTGTCCGGGCTGTCAAGCCGCTCCACGATGTCTCCGTTCTCTTCCACCGCGCCTTCAAACTGACGCAGCCGCTCGCGGATGCCCATCCAGATTGAATAAAGCAAAAATCCCGTCAGCGCTGCCCCGAGCGCATAGAAGATGTAATCGACCCAGAAGGGCATCTTAAACCCTTCCTCATCCGTCACAAACTGCAGGTACCACTCGGTCTCGGTCTCCGTCATCTGCTCCTCGCCGCTCTCCCACCGGGAGGCATCGAAGAACGTTATCCCGACATTGCGAAGATCCTGATACGGCCGGTATTCCCGGGTCAGGAACGCCGGGACGATGCACACCGCTGCCGCCAGGACAACGATCAGCATCATGCCCTCACCGATCCGTCGTATCCGCTTTCCGGGCACGTGGCTGATGTCCGCACGCGAGCGGATAAATTCGGCGTCCGATCGGTAGAAGCCGCTGACCAGGGCTATTAATAGATAGACAAAGCCGTTTGCCAGGCAGGCATCGCAAAGCGCCGGGCAGTTCGTCAGCAGCGCGGCCGCATAAATGGCCGCGATCAGGATCAGCCAAAGGAGCGACGGATGCTCAAAAAGAAGCGGCCGCTCGACCCAGCCGGTGTCGTTTTCTCTCCTCGCCCGCTCCCGTTCATGCTCCCGCCGGCGGAGCATGTTCATGTCAACAGAGTAAAACAGCACCAGCACCGTAAAGAGCACCGGGAAGATATAGCGCGCCAGCGGCCCCAGAAAACGTATCGCAATATGTCCGGTGACGAACCAGCCGATAAAGGCAGCTATAAGCGTGATCAGCAGGAACTGCCAGTATTTCTTCACTTTCCAGAGGCTTCCGCGGATCAGCGCCGCCAGCGGCAGCAGAAGAAAACCGGACAGATACATGACCTTTACATCCGATTCGATCCTGTCCGGCGCAGCCAGATAGATCAGGGGAATAATAAGCGAAAGCACCAGCACTGGGTGCAGCAGGTCGATGAAAAACAGCCCGCCAAGTCTGAGCCGTTCCTGCGCTGAAAGTTTCTCATTCACGGCGTCACCTCCCTGCGGATCCATCGTAAGGCCCCCAGCGGCGTCCTGGGCGGCTCGTCCTCCTTAAAACAGGGACAGACCCATATGGCGCCCGTTTCGTCCTTACAGGCCGCCCTGAGGCTTTTTACGGCCGTCTCATCCGTATTAATGGAGATCAGCACAGGCATGAACTCATGATCACGCGATAAGACCTGCTCACACATCTGTCCGAACGGGATACAAACAGCCGATGAGATATCCAGTGTCAGCATCCGCTCGATCCTTGAGAGCTGCTCCTCGCCCAGAGCCGATTCAATGCCGAAGAACCCGTCCGCGTCCTCCGTCACCACATTGACGGCTATCCCGACGCTCCAGCGGTTACGGATAAGCCAGCGCGAGAGCGATGCTGCCAGTGAGATGCACTCCTCCACCAGGTCGCTTCGCTTGATGATGCGCCGGTCCTCCAGATCAAGCAGGATGAGTGCCTGGTCGGCCATCACGGACTGAAAAGAATTCACCATCATGCCGCTTCCTTTGGCACTGGCTTTCCAGTTGATATTTTTCATGGGATCGGACGGCGTATACGGGCGGATGCCGGCAAACGCGAACGGATCTTCAATAATGCGCCGGTTCGCGTCCCGCTCCCCGATGACGCTGATCAAAGAAGGCAGGATCCCGCGGATATCGGTCCCGCGCGCATAGACATAAAGGATGTCATCGCAGTCGATCTCGCGGTAATACTCATCAAAATGAAGCAGGGAGCGGCAGTTCAGCGTCATCTGGCTGACCGGATATCGTCCCCGCTTCTGGCAAAGCAGATGATACTTCCTGGTGATGCACTCCATCCCGAGCATGGCAAAGACGTCCCTCTTGTAGAGATAATCGGAGCGCACGATATTCTCCCCATCCAGGAAGCGCAGGCCCACCGGCACGCGAAAACCCGCCTCCAGGATGGGCACGGGCAGTTTCTTCCTGTTCTCCACGATCTCGGACAAAGTCACGGTCTCACCGGCCCGGACAGCTTCGCTGCCGAACTTTAAGCTGAACCGGATCTGCCGGCTCCAGTTTTTCCGGTAATAATACCGCCATGCAAGAAGGATCAGTGCGGCGAGCGCCGCAAATATTATCATCATGACCTTTTCCAGTCTTCCGTCGGAACCGCGACGGCGCCAAGCAGCGAGCGGACCCTCTCTTCTGATGCCATTGAGCTCTCCATTCCCATCAGACGGTGAGCCAGCACCGGAACGGCAACTTCCCGGATATCCTCGGGCACCACGTAATCTCTGCCCTGAACAAGCGCATACGCCTGGGAAGCACGCAGCAGCGCAAGCGTCCCGCGGGGGCTGATCCCGCCTGCGACCGAACCGGCCGAGCGGCTTTCTCTCGTAAGCCTTGCGATATATTCGCGCAGTTCCCTGTGCACATAGACCCGGCGGCATTCGTCCTGCAGCGCGAGTATCTGCGATGCGTCCGCCACGCTCTCAAGTGTCTTTAAAGGCTCATCCACGATGAAGCGGTCGATCATGGCCACTTCTTCCTCAAGCGACATCTCTCCCATGGAGATCTTCATCAGGAATCGGTCCAGCTGCGCTTCCGGCAGCGGGAAGCACCCCAGCGTCTCCACCGGGTTCTGCGTGGCGATGACAAAGAACGGCTCATTAAGCTTCCTCGTCTCCCCGTCGATCGTCACCTGTTTCTCCCCCATGCACTCCAAAAGCGCCGCCTGCGTCCTGGGCGTCGCGCGGTTGATCTCATCCGCGAGCACCAGGTTGGTGAACACCGGGCCCGGCCGGAACACGAACCCGTTCTTTGACTGGTCAAAATAGTTGATTCCGGTCACATCGGAAGGAAGCAGGTCGGGTGTGAACTGGATTCTCGAAAAATCAAATGACATGGATGCCGCCAGCGACCTGGCCAGAACCGTCTTGCCGGTGCCGGGCACATCCTCTAAAAGGACATGACCGCCCGCCGCCAGGGCCGCCAGCAGAAGATCCGTCACCTTCTCCTTTCCCACCATGACTTTTGAAACATTATCCCTGATATTCCCGAGTGTATTCATCATTTCAATCCTCTAAATTAAAAAACATCAAAAAACGCCTCTGCCCGATCATCAGGCAAAGGCGTTACCAGGCTGTATTCTATTTTATCATAGATCACCCGCAGGCAGTCAATTTTTATTCCGTCAGGTACGGGAAGAAATACTTGCTCTGCCCGCTCTTGTCAAACATATTGTTGTACTGCAGGATCCTGTATTTGTTGATCCATTCGGCCTCGGTCCCCACTGCCTTGTCGTAGTGCAGGAACTTGTTCTGGCTCTTTGAGAAGAACGCCCTCGCATTCATGGAGGGAACCTGCTCGCGAAGGTCGGACAGGAACCGGTTGTAAGGCGAAAGCGGAACGCCTGCTTTCTGCAGTGCCATGGTCCCGAGGAAATTCAGGCTCGTCATCTCAACCTCCTCCTCATCGGTATCGAAGTTGGTCCAGATGAAGAAAGGCACGGAGAACAGGTCCTCGAGCTGAGCAAGCGTCAATCCGGAGATGCCGCGGCCGTTCAGTTCCCTGAAGACTCTCGAGTTAAGGCTGGGCAGATGGTCGCCGAAGAAGACGATCTCCACCGGCTCATCCACGCTCTCAAAATACTCGATCAGATTCTGTACCGCTTTGTCGGTCTCATGGCAAAGGGACAGATACTGGTTCGCATCCGGATAAAGGCCTCTTCCGAAGACGACCTCTTCACGGAAATTGAAATATTTCTCACGGTATCCGCCATGGTTCTGCATGGTGATGCCCATGATGAACAGCGCTTCGTCCTCGCCCTTGTTTTCGAAGCGGTTGATGACCTTATCGAAAAATTCCTGATCGGTCACATACTCCCTGAATACTTTCGTCTCATCGAAATCTCCTGTGTCAAGGAAGTGCATCTCGTCGAAACCGAAAGTCGGGTAGATGGTGCTCCTTCTCCATCCGGTCGAATAATACGGATGCATCGCAACGGTCGTGTATCCGAGATTGCTAAGATGTGACACCATGGATGTCGGTTTCTTGGAAATATACTGCTGATAGACCACCGATCCTTCCGGCAGGAATGCCATGGTGTTCCCGGTCAGATACTCCCACTCGGAGTTGGGTGTCTTCGCGCCGTAGACCGAAGCCTGCGCAAATCCCCTGGTCGTATTCTCCGTAAGGGAGTCGATAAAGGGCATGACCTCAACGTTGGTCTCGAGCATCCCGATCTTTCTGAAATCCGAGAAGGACTCATTCATGATCGTGATGATCGTCGGCTTTTTGGAGCCCATGAAAGCCGAGGCTACCGCCTGGTTTTTCGTCTCTCCCTTGCCGTATTCTTTTTCGAGCTCACTGATCACTTTCTCGGAATACCCCTCCGGAGGATCAATGAAACTGTCGCCCACACTCAGGATGAAATTCAGCACGAACCCGTTCTTGTAGGTTCCCTTCTTCTCCCAAGTCTGCGTCGCGATGCGGCTGATCTTCGACCTCACCGAGCCGGTCAGCATTATCAGCGCGACCAGAGCCGCGGCGCGGATGATCCATCTTCCGGCCATGTTGATCGTCATCTTGCTGCGCCTGACAACCGCAAAAGCCAGGAACGTCAAAAGCAGCACGATCGCCCCGCGGTCATGGATCTTCAGCCGGTAGGAACGCAGCACGGAAAGGCCTGTCCCTGCGGTCGTGATATCCGCGAACGAGATCTCGTTCTGACGGAACTCATAAACAAAATAATCGATAAAGGATACAAATACCAGAAAACCATGTGACAGGCAGAATGCCCACCGAACTTCCGCGATCAGTACGAGGAACAGCAGGTAGATGCACATGATCAGCATGATATTGTATTTGGCGATGATCTTCTTGGTCTTCGCAAAAAGCTCATCCTCAAGGATATTGTACTGGACGCAGTAATAGGTAAATACCGGGCCGATCAGGAAATAGGCCGCTGTCCAGATCCATCCTAGCGCCTTCCAGATACCGTTCGCTTCGATCTTTACCGAGGCGATCACCCAGTAAGCAAGAGGTGCCAGGAAAAGAAGGGGGAGCGGATACCGCGATAACACCCACAAAATGAGCGATACCGCAAATAATGCTCCCATTCGAATCAGATTCTGTTTTTCTTTAAACCCAAAAGAAACACTCATTGATATTCAGTCCTTATCATTTTCCGCGAAAATTCAACGCTACAATTATAAAGACTGATTCCGAAAAAATCAAGGTGAAATTACCGCTCTTTGCGCAATTGCAAAATTACCGCTCTTCTCGGAAATACGGCAGGCCCAGTCCGGCCGGCGGCTGATTCTCCTTCTTGTTTCTCATACTTGAGATCACGAGTACGATGATCGTCACGATGTACGGCAGCATCTTGTAAAGTTCCTTCACAGACAGATTCAGGCCGCTGGGGATGTACAGATAAAGGATGTACAGTCCGCCAAACAGCATGGAGGCCAGGATGCCCACTGCCGGACGCCAGATCGTGAAGATGACCAGGGCGATGGCCAGCCAGCCGCGGTCGCCGAAAGCGTCGTTTGACCATACGCCGTTGGCGTAGTCCATAACGTAGTATAAGCCGCCCAGGCCCGCGATCATGCAGCCGATGCAGGTGGTGATGTATTTGTATTTCGTGATGTTGATGCCGGCGGCATCGGCGGTCGCCGGGTTCTCACCGACGGCGCGAAGGTGCAAACCGGTGGGGGTGTGGTTGAGCACATACGACGCGATGAGCGCGATGGCGATCGCCACGTAGGCAAGGAAACCATATGAGAAAAAGACGGTTCCGACCCAGCCCATGTTTTTGGCAAACGGCAGGCTTGCCCTGAAACAGTTGCTCGTCGCCGAGAGGGCGATCGAGGGTACCTCACTGCCCGTCAGCTTCATCAAAGAGCCGCCGAAGAAGTTGCCGAAGCCCACGCCGAAAGTGGTCATGGCAAGACCGGTCACGTTCTGGTTTGCCCTGAGCGTAA
>JBGUOI010000292.1:0-6689 GCA_045118075.1 Porcincola sp.
ATTGCTGATTGAACAGCAGGAGAAAGCTCTTTCGGATGAAATCTCTGATAAGCAGGAAAAACTGGAAAAGCTGCGTGAGCTGAAAAACGGATTGAAAATACAGGAGTCATTCTCCCTCGAATCTATCGGTGACATAGCAGTTATCATGGAAGGTAAGAAGAAACTGAAACGAATGCGCTGGATGATGATCCTGACCGGGATCCCTGTCACGGCACTGCAATGGTTTTCCATTATTATCTGGATCGCCAAAGGCATCTGGTGGCCGTTTGCCGTTTGGGCACTTGTGGCGATTCCCTGGGGAATTCTGGTCAGCAGGTACTACTTCAGGCATGTAGAATACATCTGCCCGGAATGCCACGAGGTGTTCAAGCCGACACTGAAGGAAGCTTTTTGGGCGAACCATACACCGAATACCCGAAAGCTGACCTGCACTGCATGCGGCCACAAAGGCTTTTGCGTCGAAGTCTGGGGAGGTGACTGCAAATGACGGAATTTGAGACCATCGTCATTGGGAAAAGCAGTATCCCCTCTCTGATCATCACGGCCGTTTTGATGATCACGATCCCTGTCATTTTCTTCATCTGCTGGCGCAGGAAGTATAAACAGCGGACAAATATCAGCTATCTGATTGCAGGTGCCATAGGGTTTATCGTTTCTGCACGCGTACTGGAGCTTGGCGCGCATTATGTCTTCATTATTGCTGACAACCCCGTTTCGCAATTCATCAACGGAAACACCGTCGCTTTCGTCCTTTACGGAACCCTCATGGCAGGTGTTTTTGAGGAGTGTGGACGGTATATCGTTCTGAAATACATCATGAAAAAGAACCGTACCCGTGAAAACGCGGTTCTGTACGGCATCGGCCACGGCGGGATCGAGATACTGGCTGTCATCCTTCCTGCCATGATCACGTATCTTGCAGTTGCGGTCATGTTCTCCAGGGGATCGGTTGAAGGAGCATTAAGCGCATTGAAAATCACCAAGGATACGGCAGCCGCTGCGCTTCCGACCGTTCAGGCCGCTGCTGCGTTCAATTATGGGATGATGGCGATGAATGTCCTTGAACGGCTGTTTGCAATGCTCCTGCATATCGGACTGACGGTCATTGTGTTTTTCGGCGTCAAGAACGCAAAAAAGGGGTACCTGCCGCTGGCCATTCTTTTGCACATGCTGATGGATACTTTCCCTGCCCTGTATCAGAGAGGTGTGGTACCGTTGTGGACAGTCGAGATCTGGGCAGCTGTGTGGACAGGGGTGATCGCTTATATTGCTGTCAGACTCTACAGAAACATACCGGAATGAGGGATGATATGGGATTCTTTCCGGAGCCGGACATCGATTTTACGGATGTTTGGCTCTGGATTTTTGATTTATGGGTCTTCTCAAAATCGGTCAACGGCCTTAGAATGATCATTGACCGAATCGGTTAACGGAGGTGCCTATGAATCCAAAATTCTATTCCCTTCCTGAGGAGAAGCAGCAGGCGATGTTGAACGCCGGCCTCCACGTTTTCTCTCAGAATACTTACAAAAAGAGCCCCATGAGCGAGATCGCGGAGGCAGCCGGGATCAGCAAGGCCCTCCTATTTCATTATTTCCACAACAAGAAAGAGCTCTATCTCTTCCTCTGGGATACCTGCGCCAGGGTCACAGTGGAAGAAATGGAGAAAAGCGGCTGCTATGAACAGAAAGATCTTTTTGACAGTATGAACTATGGCATGCAGGCGAAGATGCGCATTACCCGCCGGTATCCCGATATGGCGCTCTTCGCGGTGAAGGCGTTCTATGAAAAAGATCCTGAGGTAGCTGGTGAGATCCAGAAAAGCATGAACGGATATCTTTCTATCCACGCCAGGCGGAAGCTTCAGGAAGTCAATCCGGATGACTTCATCCCCGGTATCGACCTGAACATGATGTACATGGAAATGTACTGGGCATCAGAAGGATATCTCTGGGAATTCCTGCAGCGAGGAGCCATGGACTTTGACGAGATGGAGCGCGGCTTCCAGAAGCTCCTGGCTTTTTGGAAATCCGTCTATCTTCGGAAACCACAGGGGGAATTCAAATGACAGAAAAGACATTTTCCACATCCTGCGGGACGATCCATTACTGGACAAACGAAATCTTTCCGGGACGCAGGACGATGGTTCTTTTACCCGGGCTTACGGCGGGTCATCACCTGTTTGATAAACAGATTGAAGCCTTTGAGCAGGATTATAATCTTCTCGTATGGGACGCTCCGGGACACGCGGCCTCCAGGCCCTTTAAGCTGAACTTCATCCTGATGGATAAAACGGCCTGGCTGCATGAGATTCTGGAAAAGGAAGGCATCCGTCATCCTGTCCTGATCGGGCAATCCATGGGCGGATACGTTTCTCAATGCTTCCTTGAGAAATATCCGGGGGAAGCAGCCGGCTTTATTTCTATCGACTCCGCACCGCTCAAACGCAGTTATGTGACAGCAGCTGAGATCTGGCTTTTGAAAAGAACCGAACCCATGTACCGTGCCTATCCCTGGAGGGAACTTATGAAGGCTGGCGCGAAAGGGTGCGCGCAGACGGAGTACGGACGCTCTCTCATGGAAGGGTTTATCAATACATATACCAAAGACGAATATTGCAGACTGGCCGGTCATGGCTACAGGATGCTGGCGGATGCGATGGAAGCGGATCTGCCCTATTTGATCGATTGTCCGGCGATCCTGATCTGTGGGAAGAAAGATCAAGCGGGTTCCGCAAAAAGCTATAACCGCCGATGGGCGAATAAAGAGCACCTGCCGATCTACTGGATCGAAGGTGCAGGCCATAACTCCAACACCGATAAACCATCAGAAGTGAATCGGATCATCCGTGAGTTTATCAAAAAACTGCCGGAGGTATCATCATGAATCAAGAACTATTCAAACAGGCACTGACAAAATTTTTTGCAGGCCTTATTGCTGTCGGCCTTCTGCTGTTTCTTCCTGCATGGACGTTTCGGTATCCTCAGGGTTGGCTTCTGATCATCATTCTATTTGTGCCGATGTTCATCGCGGGTCTGATCATGATACGGAATAATCCCGAGCTTCTGAGGAAGAGGCTGAATGCCAAAGAGGAAGAGCCCGAGCAGCGTACGGTCATCCTGTTTTCCGGAATCATGTTCCTTGCTGCGTTTATTTCCGCAGCCTTAAGCTTCCGTTTCAAATTCCTGATGCTGCCATGGGCGGTCAGTGTCGTCGGAGCAGTTTTGTTCTTGTCGGCCTATGCGCTTTATGCGGAAGTGCTGAGGGAGAACACCTTCCTTTCCCGGACAATCGAAGTCCAGGAAGACCAGAAAGTGATCGATACCGGGCTTTACGGGATTGTCCGTCATCCGATGTACATGGCAACAGTGCTGCTATTTCTTTCCATGCCGCTGGTCCTGGGTTCCGTGCTCTCATTTGTCATTATGCTTTTCTATATTCCGATCATCGTGAAGCGGATCCAGAACGAGGAGGAAGTCCTCGCCGAAGGACTTGCCGGATATGCAGAGTATAAGGACAAAGTGAAGTACCGGATGATCCCGTTTATCTGGTGATGCATTTTTGATATCGATAAGAATTACAAGGGATCAGGAATGTCTTGCCGGGGATGTGGACAGAAGAAAGGCAAGACATTCAAACAGGGCAGAGTAGAGTTGGAGACATGAAACGGTGAGCCAATGTGTCCTCTGTCCTGTTTGGCAGGAAGAATCCAAAGAAACCAGAGGTTTCGTGGCATGGGTTTCCAAAGGGAACAGCGTTCCTTTTGGCACACGACTTTGCTTGCAAAGTCTAGTGTGTTATACCTTTATCCGAAAGACAGCAGCAAAACAGCAGCGTGTGCCACTTCGAAGCACAGGCTGCTGCTATTGCGTTGCGGCGTGAAAAGGTCGCTTCCTTTCCTTGCTGGAAGCGTACGTTTGAACGACGCAAAAGGAACGGTGGCGTGACTTATGTCACGGCGCCGATTCCGGGCCGGATTGAGGATAGAGGTATACTAAAACGAGATTGGATCAGTATCACCATGGGAGTTCCAGACGGACATTATCAAGAGCGGTACGCTCAATACTTCTTGCGCGGCTCTCACTTAAATGGAAATGCGCCGCAGTCTCTTCCCTGTCGTGGAGAAGATCGTCATCAAAACCGTAGCGGTAGCGGAGGTATGTGCTTTCCCTGAGGGAGATCATATTCAGCGCGTGATGGATTTCTTCGTAGGTCTCCTTCTCAATACAAATCTGCTCTGGGGTTTTTGTGTATTCCGAAAAAAGCCTGTCGTAAAAACTGCTCTCATTATTGTCCTGATCGTTATTCGGTTCGACGTCAAGGCTCAGCATCTGACCTGTAGAAGGAATAGCGGATGCGCATTTTCGGATATAGTCCATCATCGCGTTTTTGGAAACCCGGGATGCGTAGGTCTGGAACAGATTCCCTTTTTCCGGACGGAAGGAATGGACAGCCCTTAAAAATCCAATAGAGCCTTCCTGCAATAGATCGTCAGATTCGATCTGAAGTCCGGAGTACTGTACTTCAAATTTTGCAGCCAACGCCTGCAGTGATGGCAGCAAATTACAAATCAGCTCCTCCTCTGCATCGGCGTTTCCTTCCTGCGCCAGCATGCAGAGTTCTTCATTCGTCATGATCCGGATCCTTCAGAGCGTTAAGCAAATCCAGAAAACTGATGCCAAGCGATGAGAGCATTTCTTCCGGTACACCTGCTTCCGAAATGGTCTTTATGACCGCAGCCGTCAGATCCTCGGCGGTCAGCTTACTGAGATCCACCGCCTCCCCATCCTTGGTCAGATTTGCACGCAGGCGATTCAATACTTCGGCTGTTGCCTTTTGCTTGTCCTCAGCCGTCGATTCAGCATTCCTCTTGATATCGCGGGCAATCTGCATGAAAAGAGCTTGAATCGCATTTGTATCCGCTGTGACAGAAGGAGTACTAAGCAGCTGCAGTGCCTTTGCAGCTTCCCCGGCGGCCTCGGCATCTTCAGGGTGAATTTTAGCCTGACCGATAATATAGGAACGGGAGAAATTCATCACCTGGTTCATCGCATTGATTCCGGCGATCATGGTCTCGTCCCGATACCGCGCCAACAGTAGCAGCAGCTGCGGAAAGCGTGGATGCTCGATCAGCTGGTTCAGAACGGAGGCATCGACCTTTCCGGTATACAGGAGTTTTGCTGTTTCCGCGGAGAGCCCGAGCTCTTCTATGTCATAATTCTTCCGGTCCGGAATATCTGTTTCACCAAGAAGGAAGTCGGTTGAAACGTCAAAGTACTTGGCGATCTGGATGATGAAACCATCACCCAGATTCTTCGTGCCGCCCTGCAGATATCTGCTGAGGGCGCTGTTCGAAAGACCGACCTTTTCGGCAAGTTCGGCCTGGGTAATCTTCTTGTTTTTGATAAGGTCCTGGATACGCTGCCGGGTATCGCCGGGAAGGTAAGTGTCTGACATAAGCTGATCCTTCTTCATTTCTTGCCTTTATAACTCATCCATCAGGAGAAAATCCCGAAGTTTGTAATGGTAAACAGTGCTGGTTGAATAGTCGATATCATCGTTTGTGATAATAATCTTTTTCATCGTATTATCAATACCTGCAAAGGCGGAGAATTCCCTGTCGTAGGCTTTTTCTTCCGCGACACTGTAGGCGACCTGGACCAGGTACAACTTGCCATCCCGGGCTGCTCTGAAATCGATCTCCCGCCCTTTATTGTTGTACACCGTCACTTCGTATCCCAGATAGATCAATTCATTCAATACGATATTTTCCAGGTTGTGCGTAAGATCATACCGGTTTCCGGATACCCGTATGCTGTTTAGGGAAACATCCTCATTGTAGAGTTTATAGTAATAGTTGAGCTTCGCCTTTGCTTTGGGAGAATAGAGAGGAATGTCTTCAATGACATATGCCTCTTTCAAATAGCCGAGATACTTAATCACTGTCGGAACGGAAACCGAAATATTCTGCCCCTTCATATAGTCGGCAATGGACTTTGCGCTGAAGATCCTGGCATTGGAAACCAGGATGTAATCAACGATGCGCTCAAACACATCCTTCTTTCGGATATTGTATCGGTTTTCCAGGTCATTATAGATAATGGTACTGTTGAGATCGTTCAGATAGCGTTTCATGGATTCTGCATCGGGCTGCTCCAGCGCCGCGGGGAACCCGCCCCAGACCAGGTAATCGCTGATTTCAAAACTGCGCCCCAGCTGGTCCGCGTACTCTTTGGCCTCACGGTATACGAAGGGCCGGATGCGGAAAGAAACATAGCGTCCGGATAATTCCTTTGTAAACTCCCGGGACAGCAGCTTGGAATTGCTTCCTGTAATGAAAACGGAAGTATTATAGAGCCGGAGCGTCCTCGCTGCCTCGTTCCAGCCTTCAACATTCTGGACTTCATCCAGGAAGACATAGAGCTTATCATCTCCCAGATAATCATTTACGTAGGCAATGAGGGCATCTGCATTCGGAATCTTCGTCCTGATAGGCCTCAGGTCAAAGTCCAGAAACAAGCATCTCTTTCCGGCGGCTTCAAGTTCATTCAAAACCTGCTTTAAGATTACGGATTTCCCGCACCGACGGATACCGGTAATGATTTTGATCAGATCACTCTCATAGAAAGGTCTGATCTGTGTCATATAGTGCTCTCTGAGGATCATAGAATCATCTCCTGTACGTTGGG